>NZ_JAYWVC010000080.1:0-32937 GCF_036281785.1 Streptomyces chiangmaiensis
CTGGTATGGGGTTTTCCGCATTTTTGGCCGCATTTTTTGGGTCTGCTTTCGGGGATCAATCCGGGATCAGGGGAGTCCGGACTCCCCTGCCCATGCGCATTGAATTCAGAGACGACCCGCGGCCTTGAGCGCGAGATAGGCGTCCGCCAGTGCAGGCGCCAGTTCCGATGGAGTCGCGTCCACGACGGTGACCCCACGGCGGCGCAACCGTTCGGCTGTTCGGGTGCGTTCGGCCTGGGCCTGGGCCGCAGCTGCTGCCTCGTACACCGCGTCAGTGCTTCCCCGAGCCGTCGCCATGCCGGCGATATGCGGATCGGCCACCGACGCCAGCAGCACCGTATGGCGCCGGGTGAGGCGGGACAGCACAGGCAGGAGCCCCTCTTCGACCGGGGCCGTGTCGAGGGTGGTCAGCAGGACGATCAGAGAACTGCGTGGCGCGGTGCGAAGGGCGGTGGCCGCGAGGCCACGCGCGTCCGTCTCCACGAGTTCCGGCTCCAGCGCCGCCATGGCGTCGACCAGGGACGGCAGGACTTCGCGTGCGGCACGACCTTGGACCAGGGCACGCACGCGGCGGTCGTAGGCGAGCAGGTCCACACGGTCGCCGGCCCGGGAGGCCAGGGCGGCCAACAGAAGCGCGGCATCCATGGCGGCGTCCAGGCGTGGGGTGTCGCCGACCCGGCCGGCCGAGGTGCGGCCCGTGTCCAGGACGAGCAGGATGTGGCGGTCCCGTTCCGGGCGCCATGTGCGCACCGCGACCGTGGTCTGGCGGGCCGTCGCGCGCCAGTCGATGGAGCGGGTGTCGTCCCCGGGGACGTAGTCACGCAGACTGTCGAACTCGGTGCCCTCGCCGCGGGTCAACACACTCGTGCGGCCGTCGAGTTCACGGAGACGGGCCAGTTTGGACGGAAGGTGCTTGCGGCTGGTGAAAGGCGGCAGGACCCGGACCGTCCATGGGACCTTGTGAGTGCCTTGACGGGAGAAGAGCCCGAGCGGGCCGTAGGAGCGGATCGTGACGCGGTCCGCGTGCCGGTCACCCCGGCGGGTGGGCCGTAGACGAGACGTCAGGCGACGGCGCTCGCCCGGAGGGACCGTCAGGCTGTGGCGGGACGCGGACATCTCGGTGCCGGGCTCCCAACTGCTGGGGGGCCAGGCGTCACGCACGCGGGCCCGCAGGGGGCGGCCGGAGGGGTTCGTGACGGTGAGCGTCACGTCGACGGGCTCGCCCAGGCGTACCGATGTGTCACCGGAACGGGTCAGACCCAGCCGTCGCACGGGCGCGGCCAGTGCGAAGTCGCAGGCACACGCCAGTGCGAGGGGGCCGTTGACGGCGATGATGCCCGTCCAGCCGGGCTCCCAGATGCCGACCGGGAGGGTGCCGAGTGCCGCCAGGAGGGCGGCGCGTCCGGTGAGTGCCATCAGCGGGGGACGGGGACGTGGGTGAGGATCGCGTTGATGACCGAGTCGGCGGTCACACCTTCCATCTCCGCCTCGGGACGGAGCTGGATGCGGTGACGGAGTGTCGGGAGAGCCAGCGCCTTCACGTCGTCGGGGATGACGTAGTCACGGCCCGTCAGCCAGGCCCAGGCGCGTGCGGTGGAGAGGAGCGCCGTCGCGCCGCGGGGCGACACACCAAGGGTGAGGGACGGGGATTCCCGGGTGGCACGGCAGATGTCCACGACGTAGGCGGCGATCTCCGGGGAGACCGTCGTCTTCGCGACGGCGGTGCGTGCGGCCTCGAGGTCGGCGGCGCTCGCCACGGGGCGTACGCCGGCGGCACGCAGATCGCGCGGGTTGAAGCCCGCGGCGTGCCGGGTGACGACGTCGATCTCGTCCTGTCGAGAGGGCAGAGGGACCGTCAGTTTCAGCAGGAAGCGGTCCAGTTGGGCTTCCGGGAGCGGATACGTGCCCTCGTACTCGACCGGGTTCTGTGTCGCCGCCACCAGGAACGGCTCGGGGAGCGGGCGCGGTGTGCCGTCGACCGTGACCTGGCGCTCCTCCATCGCTTCGAGGAGGGACGACTGGGTCTTGGGCGGCGTGCGGTTGATCTCGTCGGCGAGGAGCAGGTTGGTGAAGACCGGCCCGGGCTGGAAGGAGAACTCGGCGGTCCTGGCGTCGTAGACGAGGGAGCCCGTGACATCGCTCGGCATCAGGTCGGGCGTGAACTGGACGCGCTTGGTGTCGAGTTCGAGGGCGGACGCGAGGGCCCGGACCAGCAGTGTCTTGGCGACACCCGGCACCCCTTCGAGGAGAACGTGTCCACGGCAGAGGAGGGCGACGACGAGACCGGTCACGGCGGGGTCCTGGCCGACCACGGCTTTGGCGATCTCGGCGCGCAGGGCCTCCAGCGAGCCGCGGGCCGTGCCCGCGTCCCCTGCGTACCCGGCGTTGTCAGTGGTCGGGTCCATCATGGACGGCGTACCTCACTTTCGAGGGCGTCGAGTTGGTCGGCGAGGGCGATCAGGGCCGCGTCGTCGCCGGGCGGCGGGCCGAAGAGGAGCGAGTGCAGGGACGGTCCGTGGCCGTGGAGGTGCGCGGACAGCGCGGGGAGCAGGGCCTCGGGCGCATGCGCCTGGGTAAGGGGGATGCCCACGAGGGGGGCGAGTCGGGCGCGGGTGGCGGAGCGCAGGGCGTCGGCCGCACGGTCGCGGGCGTTGGCCTTGCGATAGAGGCGTGCGCGGCCTTCGACGGCTTCGGAGGCGCGGATCGCCACGGGGAGCTTTTCGGGGACGAGCGGGCCGAGACGGCGTGCCCGCCAGAGGGCGGCGACGGCCGCGGCGATGAAGAGTTGCAGCGTGCCCCAGAGCCAGCCCGTGGGCAGCAGGTCGAAGAAGCTCTTGTGGCCGG
Organism: Streptomyces chiangmaiensis; assembly: GCF_036281785.1. Taxonomy (NCBI): domain Bacteria; kingdom Bacillati; phylum Actinomycetota; class Actinomycetes; order Kitasatosporales; family Streptomycetaceae; genus Streptomyces; species Streptomyces chiangmaiensis. The sequence goes on from NZ_JAYWVC010000080.1 coordinate 2,845, forward strand.
AATCCGTGGCCGAGGGGTCGGACAGCGAGGGGAGGTACCAGACCACATGGGAGCGGGAACCGAGCAGTTGGAGGGCGAGCGAGGCGTTGCCCTCCTTGTCGAGACGGTTGTTGTACAGGATGTCTGGCGAACCGAGAACAACGGTGTCGCCACTCCCCGAGACAGCCGGGAGACGCACCAGGGTGGGCAGCCCGTCGCTGGGGTAGCACGTCTCGGCGCGGGCGGCGTCCGCCACGTAGCGGACCCCGCCCGTGTCGGCGGTGCCCGCTCGCCGGGCCGCGGGCAGTCCGCAGTCCGGGTCCAGCGTCGAGTCGAAGCTGATGGCGGGGTCGGCCGAGATCCCGGGGGCGAGCGCGCCGACGGAGCTCGCGGGGGCGATGAGGATCATCCGGCCGCCGGAGTGCTGCATCGCCTGCTGCACCAGCCTCTGTTGACGGTTCGTCAACTGATCGGGCACGGCGATCAGCAGCGTGGTGTCGGGGCCGGCCGCGGTGCGGGCCTCGTCGAGGGTGGTGACGACGCGGGTGGACACCCCTCGGTCGGCGAGCAGGGCGGTGACGGCACGGCTTCCGTAGGGGTCGGCGGAGCGCGGGTCCAGGCGGCCGTTATGGGCGTCGGAGCGGACGACGGCGATCACCACAGCGCCGATCAGGAGGACCGTGACGGCGAGCAGGATGCCGCGTGCCCGGGTCCACACCTGGCGCGTGGTGGGCGAGACCGAGGTGGACGCGGGCGTGGCCTCGATGGTCATCCGGCGGCTCCCTGGCCTGCGTCGGGGGCCATGGCAGGGACGCTTCCTGCGAACTCGGGCCTGGTGTGCTCGAGGTCTTCGTCCAGGGTGGCCAGCCGGCGGTACGTTCCTTCGCCCGCGGCGCGGCCACCGTATGTGACGTCGTCGAAGTCACGGGCCGCGGCGCGCAGCCGGTCCGCGTGGTCCGGGAGGGTGCGGCCGGCTTCGGAGGCGGCTTCGTCGGCGGTACGGCCGGGCCGTACGTCGAGCAGGGCGCGTTCCTCCAGGGAGCGCACGATGGCGCGCATGCGTTCCTGGGCGGCCTGGCTCCAGTGGCCCTGGGCGGCATGCGCCTCGGCGGCCGCTCGATGTTCGGCGGCACTTCGGGGACGGTCGTCGAAGAGTGTCGCGGAGGTCGTGGTCGTGTGTCGCGGGGTGCCAAGGCGCCACCACAGGGCCCCGAGGACCGCGAGGACCGCCAGGACGATGACGACGAGGCCCAGCGCGCCGCCGGGCGTCGCGGTCGAGGCGGCATTGAAGAGCCGTTCGACCCAGTCCCAGAAGGCGTTCAGGGCGCGCTGCAGCAACCCCGGGTCGTTCTCGTGGTACATCCGCTTGGACAGCTCACGCCGGGCCGCCTCCCGCGCCGGGTCCCGCGAGATCGTCACAGGTGGTTCGTCGCCCGAGTGCCACAGCACCGGAACGACGTTCAGCACTCCCCCCGTCAGGCTCACCGCATCAGCTCCCGGGGGTGGCGCCCGGGGTCGCGGGGCCGTGCTCCGGGACCCCGGCCGCACGGGCCAGTTCGAGGTCGAGGGCTTCGCGCCGGATGCGCTGGTCGATGTAGAGCAGCACGGTCACGCCGGCACTGATCGGGAAGGTGAGCATGCGTCCGATCACCGAGCCGATCCCGCCGACGATGAGGAAAGTCCAGCCGACGCTGTCGGCGGTGCCGTTGAAAAAACCGCCGATGCCGTCGCCGCCGAGCGCTCCGGCGAGGAAGGCGAAGGGGACCACGACGAGCGACGCCACGATGCTCGCGATGATCTGGGCGAGCACCTGTATACCGGTGACCCGCCACCAGGAGCCCCGCACCAGCTTCACAGAGCGGCTCATCGCCTTGCGGATGCTCTGCTTCTCCAGCATCAGGGCGGGCGAGGCGAGCGAGAAGCGCATCACGATCCACACGGCGACGACACCACCCGCGACACCTCCGAGGACGGCCAGCGCGACGCCGGCAGACACCGACCCGGCCACCGCGACGATGATGCCGGGCAGCGCGCCCGCGGTGATGATGCCGACGGCGATGAGCGGCAGCAGGAGCGTGAGGCCCAGCAGCCTCAGCAACTGCGGGCGGGCGTCCCGCCAGGCCTCGGCGGTGGTCACCGGCCTGCCGAGCACGGCCCGGCTGGTGACGGTGGTGAGCAGGGCCGTGGCGACGATCGTCCCGAGCAGGGCGATGAGCGAGACGACGGCGGAGCTCAGCACGACGCTGCCCAGCGTGCGGCTCACTTCGCGGAAGGAGGCGTTGGGGTTGTTGAGCGTCTCCGTGGTGGCGCTGTCGTTCAGGACGAGCTTCTGGAGCAGGATGACGAGTGTCTCCGTGAGCACGGCGACGGTCAGCGAGATGCCGAGCACTGTGCGCCAGTGGGTGCGCATGGTGGAGACCGCGCCGTCGAGGATCTCGCCGACGCCGAGCGGGCGCAGCGGGATCACGCCGGGCTTGGCGGCGGGCGGCGGGCCCCAGGTTCCGCCCCAGGCCCCGTAGCCGCCGAAGCCACGGTCGGGACCGGGACCGCCCGAGCCGCCGTGTCCGGCGCCCTGGCCTCCGTAGCCGCCGGGAGTGGCGGGAGGGTAGCCGCCCCAGCCCGGGCCGGGTGGAGGAGGAGGCGGGGCTGCCTGGCCGGGCCCCTGAGGCTGGGGAGCGGTCCACTGGGCGGGCGGGGGCTGCTCCTTGGACCAGTTCGGTGGATGCGGCTGATCGGCACCGCTCTGGTCCGAAGGCTGCTTCGGGGGCTGCGCGCCGGAGGCGTCCGGCTGCCGCCCGTCGGAGGGGGCAGATCCGGGCGAGGCCCAGCCCGGAGTGTCTTCCATCATCGCTCCTTCACGGTGCCCGTCCGCGGGGCGCGGCGGCGAGTAGGCAGCCATCGTGCCACGCTGCGCTCGTCAGGGGACCGGGGGGAGAGCGTGCTGGATGCCTTCAATTGTCGGCCGGGTACGGGGCAGACTGACCGCATGGCTGATCAGTACGCGCAATTCGGCGAGGACAAGCAGTCGGCGGAGATACCCGTGATCCGCTGGGACCAGCCGCCCGAGGGGCCCGTGCTGGTGCTTCTCGACCAGAGAACGCTGCCCACGGACGAAGTCGAGCTCGTGTGCACGGACGCGCCGGCCCTGGTGGAGGCGATCCGCACCCTCGCCGTTCGGGGGGCGCCGGTGCTCGGGATAGCCGGGGCGTACGGCGTCGCGCTTGCCGCGGCGCGCGGTTTCGACGTGGACGAGGCCGCCGCCGCACTGGCGGGCGCGCGGCCCACCGCGGTGAACCTGGTCGTCGGCGTGCGCAGGGCCCAGGCCGCGTACCAGGCGGTGCTCGCCGACGGCGGCAGCCTGGAGCAGGCCGCCGAGGCGGCGCTCGCCGCGGCGCGGGCACTGCACCGGGAGGATGCCGAGGCGAGCGCGCGGATGGCGCGGCACGGGCTGGCCCTGCTGGACGAGCTGCTGCCGGGTGGCGGGCATCGGGTGCTCACGCACTGCAACACGGGAGCGCTGGTCTCCGGTGGGGAGGGCACGGCGTTCGCGGTGGCCCTCGCCGCGCACCGCGGGGGCCGGTTGCGCAGGCTCTGGGTGGACGAGACGCGTCCGTTGCTGCAAGGTGCTCGCTTGACGGCGTACGAGGCGGCCCGCAACGGGATGCCGTACACCTTGCTCACGGACAACGCGGCGGGCTCGCTCTTCGCGGCCGGGGAGGTGGACGCCGTACTGATCGGGGCGGACCGGATCGCCGCCGACGGTTCGGTGGCGAACAAGGTGGGGAGCTATCCGCTCGCGGTGCTGGCCAGGTATCACCATGTGCCGTTCGTCGTGGTGGCGCCGGTGACGACGGTGGATCCGCACACGCCGGACGGTGCGTCCATCGAGGTCGAACAGCGGGCCGGACACGAGGTGACGGAGGTCACCGTACCAAGGGCGCCGATGGCGGGAGCGGAAGCGGGAGGCGGAATACCGGTGGCACCTCTGGGGACCCAGGCGTACAACCCGGCGTTCGATGTGACGCCGCCCGAACTGGTGACGGCGATCGTCACCGAAGAGGGTGTCGTCTCGCCCGTGACTGCGGAGGCACTTGCTGCGCTGTGTGACAGGTCACGCCAGGTAAAGATTTAGTCAATGGGATGGTGTCGGCACGACCGACGAAAACGGTTCCTCCACCCGCGGCGATTCGGGAGAGGGGCCGTGACATCTTGGGTGCGAGTAGACCAGGGTCATCCTGACCTGCCTCGACCCGCAGCAGGCCGCTCGGACGCAGAAGCTGCGGAAAGGGCTGCTTCCTCCAGCGAAGCTACATAGGGATCCAGTTTCGCTGGACTCACCACCCACATGAGGCGTTCGATGCCTCGCTCCGACACATCGGCGGTCACCAGAGCCACCGCGTTTCCGCGGGCCGTGACCAGGGCGGCCGGCCTGCCGTTGGCCTCGACCCAGCGGATTTCCGTCTGGGGCCAGAAACGCGGTGAGTAGGCGACAAGGGTCTTGGAGACGTGTGGACGTCCGACGACCGGAATCTTGGCTGCCCCGCGCTTCCCTTCGCTGTCGGCGTAGCTGACCACGTCCGCCGTGAGAAGCTGCTCGAGCGCCGCCAGATCACCGGTCTGCGCCGCAGTGATGAACGCCTCCAGCAGGCGTCGGTGGTCGCTGGAACTGACCGGCGCTCTCCGTTCCGCCGACAGATGCTTGCGGGCGCGGCTGACCGCCTGGCGCGTATTGGTTTCGCTGGTTTCCAGGATGTCCGCGATCTGCTTGTACGGATAGTTGAAGGCTTCCCTGAGAACGTAGGCGGCCCGTTCCACGGGGTTCAGCTTCTCCAGGAGGAAGAGAACCGCCATGTCGAGTACCTCTGCCCGTTCCGCACCCAGCTGTGGATCCGTGCTGGTGTCCACCGGTTCCGGAAGCCACGGCCCGACGTAGGACTCACGCCGCACCCTGGCGGACTGAGCGCAGTTGATCGCCAGGCGGGTGGTGACCGTGGCCAGGAACGCTGCCGGTTCCCGGACGGTGGCGCGGTCGGTGTTCTGCCACCGCAGCCACGCCTCCTGGACGATGTCCTCGGCCTCCGCGGCACTGCCGAGCACGCGGTAGGCGATGCCGAACAGTCGGGGACGTACCGCCATGAAATCCCTCGTTGCCTGCTCAAGGGAGTCTGCGTCATGACCGGCGCACATGGGTAGCCTCCAGCTCTGGAACACCACGCTACAAGCCGTCACAGCAGGACGCGCGCCGTGATGTGCAAGGAACGCGCCCGTATCCGCAGTGAAAGGGACATCCGCTGGGGCGGACGCCCTCTCAGAGCCGCTGCCTGACGCATAATCCCAGACCGTGAGATTCGGGGAGGCGGCCCGTCGTACCCAAATATCAGGTGGTTCGCCGCGCCGTCTCGGCACTACGGTCCGCCCATGATCGATGCCCCCGAGCCCCCGGACACCCTGACCGACACCCGCGAACTGCTGCTCGCCTGCCTCGACCCCCCTCCGGCTGGACCCCGCTCGCCTTGCTCAAGCATCTCGTATTCGTGGAACGGCGGTGGCTGCGCTGGGGGTTCGCAGGCGAGCACGTGGATCCGAGCTGGGGTGAGAACGACCCCGACGAGGCTGTCCCGAGCCGGTGAACGTTCCCGGTCAGGAAACCTGGATTCTCGGCTCGACGCCCGTCGATGACGTTCCCTGCGCCTCAGGAGGCACCGTGTCCTGCGCCCCGCTGACGCGCACGATCGCCATGCGGACGCCGGCGACATCCGTCACGGACATCAACGTCCGCGAACGAGGGCAGACAGTGACGGTCGCGTACGACTATCGTCACAGGCCAGTGACCCTGCTCACCAGCGCGTCGGTCGCCGTTATGAGAATGGGATGATGTCGTTTATGAAGGGACGAGTCCTTGTCGTCGACGACGACACAGCACTGGCCGAGATGCTCGGCATCGTGCTGCGAGGTGAAGGTTTTGAGCCGTCTTTCGTAGCCGACGGCGACAAGGCGCTGGCCGCCTTCCGTGAGACCAAGCCCGACCTGGTGCTGCTAGACCTGATGCTGCCCGGGCGGGACGGCATCGAGGTGTGCCGCCTGATCAGGGCGGAGTCCGGCGTGCCGATCGTGATGCTCACGGCCAAGAGCGACACCGTCGATGTGGTGGTGGGTCTGGAGTCGGGCGCGGACGACTACATCGTGAAGCCGTTCAAGCCGAAGGAGCTGGTGGCCCGCATCCGGGCGCGGCTGCGCAGGTCGGAGGAGCCGGCACCCGAGCAGCTCGCCATCGGCGACCTCGTCATCGACGTGGCCGGTCACTCCGTGAAGCGGGACGGGCAGTCGATCGCGCTGACGCCGCTGGAGTTCGATCTGCTGGTGGCGCTGGCGCGCAAGCCGTGGCAGGTGTTCACCCGCGAGGTCCTGCTGGAGCAGGTCTGGGGCTACCGTCACGCGGCGGACACCCGGCTTGTCAACGTTCACGTCCAGAGGCTGCGCTCCAAGGTGGAGAAGGATCCGGAGCGGCCGGAGATCGTGGTGACCGTTCGTGGCGTCGGTTACAAGGCCGGACCCAGCTGACATGTTCCGCGACAGCGCCGTTTCGGCGCCCGGTCGGCCGGGCGCCCGGCCGGGGCGGCCTGTCGGTCGGGGACGGTTCTTCGAGGGCGGGCTGCTCCAGGGCGGAGTCCAGGGCAGCCCGGTCCTCCGGCTCGTCATGCGCTGGGTGCGCCGTCCGCTGCTGCCGGTGATGCGGCTGTGGCGGCGCAACATCCAGCTCAAGATCGTCGTCACGACGCTGCTGATGTCGCTCGGTGTGGTGCTGCTGCTGGGCTTCGTCGTCATCGGACAGGTCCGCAACGGTCTGCTGGACGCGAAGGTGAAGGCGTCGCAGAGTCAGGCCGCGGGCGGCTTCACGGTCGCCGGGCAGAAGGCCGACAGCGCGGCCAGCGCGAGCGGCGGCGACGACAATTCGGGCGGCAACAACCCCGTCCAGAACATCAGCGGGTGGATGGGCGACCTCGTCGAGTCGCTCTCCAGCGGTGGCCAGGGCGCCTTCGACGTGGTCACCCTCAGCACCTCCGCCGCGGACAACGACAACCGCGGACTCGGCCCTCGCGCGTCGGGCGGGGTGGACCCGAGGCAGAGCGTTCCGGAGGACCTGCGCAGGCGTCTGGACGCCGGTCTGGGCGTGGCCCAGAGCTACACCCGCATCGTGTACACGGACAGCGACCGCGATCCGCAGCCCGGGCTCATCATCGGCAAGCAGATCAACGACCCGAACGGGGATCCGTACCAGCTGTACTGCCTCTTCCCGCTCACGCAGGAGGAGAAGTCTCTGAGCCTGGTCAAGGGGACGCTGGCGACGGCCGGGCTCTTCGTGGTCGTGCTTCTCGGAGCCATCGCCTGGCTCGTGGTGCGCCAGGTCGTCACACCGGTGCGGATGGCCGCGGGCATCGCCGAGCGCCTGTCCGCCGGCCGTCTGCAGGAACGCATGAAGGTCACCGGTGAGGACGACATCGCCCGCCTGGGCGAGGCCTTCAACAAGATGGCGCAGAACCTGCAGCTGAAGATCCAGCAGCTGGAGGACTTGTCGCGGATGCAGCGGCGGTTCGTGTCCGACGTCTCGCACGAGCTGCGTACGCCGTTGACGACGGTGCGGATGGCGGCCGACGTCATCCACGAGGCGCGCGCCGACTTCGACCCGGTGACCGCGCGCTCGGCGGAACTGCTCGCCGACCAGCTGGACCGGTTCGAGTCACTGCTCGCTGACCTGCTGGAGATCAGCCGCTTCGACGCGGGAGCGGCGGCACTGGAGGCGGAGGCGATCGATCTGCGGGACGTCGTGCGCCGGGTGGTGAGCGGGGCCGAGCCGCTCGCGGAGCGCAAGGGCACGCAGATCCGCGTCGTCGGTGACCAGCAGCCCGTCGTGGCCGAGGCCGATGCCCGGCGTGTCGAGCGTGTGCTGCGCAACCTCGTGGTCAACGCGGTCGAGCACGGCGAGGGCAAGGACGTCACCGTCAAGCTCGCCAGTGCGGGCGGCGCGGTCGCGATCGCGGTGCGCGACTACGGAGTGGGACTCAAGCCCGGCGAGGCCACCCGGGTCTTCAGCCGCTTCTGGCGGGCCGACCCGGCACGGGCCCGCACCACCGGCGGTACAGGACTGGGACTGTCCATCGCGCTGGAGGATGCGCGCCTGCACGGCGGCTGGCTGCAGGCGTGGGGCGAGCCGGGCGGGGGTTCACAGTTCCGGCTGACGCTGCCGCGGACCGCCGACGAGCCGCTGCGTGGCTCCCCCATACCGCTGGAGCCCCTGGACTCCCGGCGCAACCGCGGGCTCAACGACGCCGGTCTGCCCCACGGCACGGACGGCAAGCTCGCCACGGTGCCGAGGCAGTCCACCGGTGAGAAGGTGTCGCCGCGCGATCCGATCGCGGCGCGGCCGGCCACGGTGACGCCCATGGCCGACCCGACCGCGCTGCCCGGCAACGGCGCGCGGGTGGTGCCGCGGCCGGCCGCGCCCGCGCAGCATCACGACGACAGCACACAGGAGGCACCGCTCGGTGGCGGGCCGGACGAACGGAAGCAAGGGGAGACGTTTCGTGGGCGCTGAGGGGGGCGGCCGACGGCGTGCGCTGCGCACGGGGGTGTTCACCGGTTGCGGTGTCGTGCTGCTGGCAGGGTGTGCCTCCATGCCGGACAGCGGGGGACTGAGCGGTGTCGAGTCCACGCCGCGGCAGGACACCCAGGTGCGCGTCTTCGCCGTGCCGCCGCGCGAGAACGCAGGGCCCGCGGAGATCGTGCAGGGCTTCCTCGAGGCACTGACCAGTGACGACCCGAAGTATGAGACGGCCCGCGAGTATCTGACCGACGGTGCGCGCCGCAGCTGGAACCCGGACGCGGCCACCACCGTGCTCTCCGACGGGCCGAACCCCGTGTCCACCCACCCCGGGAGCCGGGAGGCGGAGGACGATTACGCGTACGCGCTGACCGGAAGCAGGCTCGCCGTCGTGGACTCGCAACACGCGTACGCGCCGGACGCGGGTCCGTACAGCACATCGGTGCACCTCACGCTGGAGAAGAAGACCAACCAGTGGCGCATCGACTCGCTGCCGCAGGGCGTGGTGATGGGCAAGTCCGACTTCCAGCGCAACTACGTGTCGGTCAACAAGTACTACTACGCCTCGAACGTGGCCGCTGCGGCGAGCGGTCAGCTGAGCACCGTCGCGGACCCGGTGTATGTGCGCAGCAAGGTGGATCCGGTGACGTCGATGGTCCGCTCGCTGCTGGCCGGGCCCACGCGCTGGCTGGACCCGGTGGCGACGTCGAGCTTCCCCTCCGGCACGGCGCTCGGGAAGGGCGTCACCTCGCTGTCGCCGGACGACCAGAACAAGTTGACGGTGCCGCTCAACGACAAGGCCGACCGGGTCGGGTCGACGCAGTGCACCAGGATGGCGGCGCAGCTGCTGTTCACGCTCCAGGACCTGACGCCCACCGGTGTGAGCCAGGTCGCGTTGCAGCGGTCGAACGGCAGGAAGCTGTGCGAGCTGAACGAGGACCATGCCGAGATCATCGCCTCGCACGGCCCGGGCAGGCGGCCGGAGTACGAATACTTCCTCGATGGCAAGCAGCGGCTCGTCCGCATGTCCGGCGGCAGCTCCTCCAAGGACCCGGAGCCGGTACCGGGCGCCCTGGGCGAGGGCACGAAGAAGCTGCGGGCGGCCGCCGTCTCGCGGGACGAGGAGCGGGCGGCCGGGGTCTCGGCCGACGGGCGGAACCTGTACGTGGGGTCGCTGGTGTCGGGGGCCTCGCTCGGGGACCCGGTGCTGACCAGCCAGGGCGCTTTGCCGGCCGACCGGCTGACGACGCCGAGCTGGGACGGCGGAGGCGACCTGTGGGTGGCCGACCGCGACCCGAAGCGGCCCCGGCTGGTGATGCTGCAGCAGGGCGCGGGCGAACCGGTGGACGTGAGCACGCCAGGCCTCGACGGGCGCATCGGCGCGGTGCGGGTGGCTGCCGACGGCGTGCGGATCGCATTGATCGTGGAGCGGGGCGGGAAGACGTCTCTGCAGATCGGACGCGTCGAGCGGGACGAGGGGACCGGCGGGCGGCGTGCCGTGTCGATCCTGGAACTGCATTCGGTGGCTCCGCAATTGGAGGAGGTCACGGCCATGTCGTGGGCCGGGGACAGCCGGCTCGTGGTGGTCGGGCGCGAATCCGGCGGGGTGCAGCAGCTGCGGTATGTGCAGGTCGACGGCTCCACGCCCCCGGGCATTCCGCCGGCCTCGCTCACGGGCGTCAGGCAGATAGCGGCGTCGGAGGACGAGCGTATGCCGCTGGTGGCGTACTCCGAGGACGGGATCGTGCGCCTGCCGGTCGGGGCCCAGTGGCAGAAGGTGGTCAAGGTGGGGACGGCCCCCGTCTACCCGGGGTGAGCCGTGCAGGCCTGCCCGTGCCCCGGACGGCGTGATCTCCACGCCGTCCACGAGCCGGTCGGCGTGCGCCCGCCCGTTGTCCACAGGCGGGGTTGTCCACAGGCCTGGCACGTCGTCGCGGGCGTTGGCACAGTGGTGGTCATGCGGGGGTGGTGGCACGACCTCACCGACCTGGTGCTGCCGGCCGACTGCGGTGGCTGCGGCAGGCCACGCACCGTGCTGTGCCCGGAGTGCCGCGCGGCACTCCACGGAAGGGCACCGCGCCGGGTGCGACCGGTACCGGAGCCGGCGGGACTGCCCGTGGTGCACGCTGCGGCGGCGTACGAGGGCGCCGTACGCGCCATACTCCTGGCGCACAAGGAGCGCGGCGTACTGCCGCTGGCGCGCCCCCTGGGGACGGCCCTGGCGGGGGCCGTACGGAGGAGGCTGGCCGCGTGCGGGTCGGGGTCCGGGGCTGTGGAGGCCGGCGGTCGCCCGGCATCCTCCGGGACCGGCGGTGGTCAGGTGCCCGTACTGCTTGTGCCCATGCCCTCCTCGCGACGGGCCGTGCGGGCGAGGGGACACGATCCCGCGCGGCGGATCGCGTTCGCGGCGGCGGGGGATCTGCGCAGAAGCGGGACGGCAGCCCGGGTGGCGGCCGTACTGCGGCACCGGCGGGCCGTGGCCGACCAGGCAGGACTGGACGCACGGCAGCGACTGGCCAACCTCGCGGGCGCGCTGGAGGTGGCCGGCGCGGGTGTGGCGCTGCTCGCGGGCGGCCGGGTCGTTCTCGTCGACGACCTGATGACCACGGGCGCCTCGCTGGGGGAGGCCGCGCGTGCGGTCCGCACGGCGCTCGCCGACGCACGGACGGCGGACACGGAGGTGTATGCACGTGTGGCTGGGGAAGCAAGGGGGGAACGGAGAGCAATACGGATGGTTGCACCGGCGCACCGGACGCCAGTGCCGCAAGGAATGGCCACTGGGAACGGCCTCGGAGACTGGATCTGCGCGGCGGTGGTCGCCGCCTCGCCGGAATCTTTCGAAATGAACCGGGACTGACTGAGAACGTGCATTGCTGCAGGTCATGGGTAGGTCAATTCACCTGAATGGAGGTACGCGGCAGTAGAGGGTGACGACATCCGGCCGGGCGAGATATGTTCGGTTGTGAGGGAAAGGCGCGAGCCATCCCTCGCTTATTCCATTGCCTTGCTGCGGGTTTTCTGCAATCACCCGCAGTGGTGAGGTGGAGATCTCGCCCACGGGGGAGGAGGAGGTGGACGTCACCGAGTCCGGGGCTCCGGTGGTCACTGGAGCCTGGTGCACAAGGGAGATGCTCCGCCAGGGATGCGGAGCGATCCGGGAACGGAGTTCTGCGTGGACATCGTCGTCAAGGGCCGCAAGACCGAGGTGCCCGAGCGGTTCCGGAAGCACGTGGCCGAGAAGCTGAAGCTGGACAAGATCCAGAAGCTGGATGCCAAGGTGATCAGCCTCGATGTCGAGGTGTCCAAGGAGCCCAACCCCCGGCAGGCCGACCGCTCCGACCGAGTGGAGATCACGCTCCGCTCCCGCGGTCCGGTGATCCGGGCGGAGGCAGCGGCCAGCGATCCGTACGCGGCACTCGACCTCGCGGCGGAGAAGCTCGAGGCCCGGCTGCGCAAGCAGCACGACAAACGCCACACCCGCCGCGGAGTCCGTAGGCTCACGGCAGCCGAGGTGCCCGACCACGTCCCGGGTGCGGTGACCCTCAACGGCAACGGCGGAGTCGTGTCGGAGGAAGAGCCGGAGGGTGTGCCGACGAAGAAGATCGGATCGCTCGAGGTGAAGGGCGAAGGCCCCCTCGTCGTCCGGGAGAAGACCCATGTCGCGGCTCCGATGTCGCTCGATCAGGCGCTCTACGAGATGGAGCTGGTCGGGCACGACTTCTATCTGTTCGTCGACTCCGAGACCAAGCAGCCCAGCGTCGTCTACCGACGGCACGCGTACGACTACGGCGTCATCCACCTGAGCACCGACCAGATGGTGGCTCAGGCGCAGACGGCCGCCCCAGGTGGAGCGCTCGGTGGCTGATCCCGCCGGGTGAATGCGGTAACCGGTGCCCCTGGCGAGCTGTGCGCCCCCAGGGGCACCGGTGTGCGACCACTTCGCGCCGTGCTTCGTCACCGGAGTGTCGCCCGGGCATGGAATCATGGCGGCAACGGCTCAACCGGTGGGCCGTTGCCTTGGGTTGGCGATGGCAAAGGACCACAGGCCACAGCCTTCAGGGGGAGGAACGATGGCGGACAGCTTCGGACCGATGCGAGACGAGGATGCCGACGACGGCGTCGTCGGCATGGGCCCGGAGGGGGGCTCTGCACGCAAGGAGCCCATCCGCGTCCTTGTCGTGGACGACCACGCCCTCTTCCGCCGCGGACTGGAGATCGTGCTCGCGGCCGAGGAGGACATCCAGGTCGTCGGCGAGGCGGGCGACGGCGCGGAAGCGGTCGACAAGGCGGCCGACCTGCTTCCCGACATCGTGCTGATGGATGTGCGGATGCCCAAGCGCGGCGGGATCGAGGCGTGCACCTCCATCAAGGAGGTGGCGCCCAGCGCGAAGATCATCATGCTGACCATCAGCGACGAAGAGGCCGATCTCTACGACGCGATCAAGGCCGGGGCGACCGGTTACCTCCTCAAGGAGATCTCCACGGACGAGGTGGCCACGGCCATCCGTGCGGTCGCCGACGGGCAGTCGCAGATCAGCCCGTCCATGGCGTCGAAACTTCTCACCGAGTTCAAGTCGATGATCCAGCGGACCGACGAACGCCGACTGGTTCCGGCGCCGCGGCTGACCGACCGGGAGTTGGAAGTCCTCAAGCTCGTCGCCACGGGAATGAACAACCGGGACATCGCCAAGGAGTTGTTCATCTCCGAGAACACCGTGAAGAACCATGTGCGCAACATCCTGGAGAAGCTGCAACTGCACTCCAGGATGGAGGCCGTGGTCTACGCGATGCGGGAGAAGATCCTCGAAATCCGCTAGCGGGACGGGCCCCAGACGATCCGCCGGTACCGGAGGTCAGGCCAGAGCACGCGCCAGTTCCCGGACGAGCGGCTCGCGCAGGGCCGGGGCGTCCACCTGCTCCACGCGCACGTTCGTGCAGTCCACCCACATAGCCGCCTCCAGCAGGGCCTGGGCCACCCCCGGGATCGCCTTGGAGTCCTCGAGCGTGACCTGCTTGGCGACCAGCGTGCGGCCCTCGCGCGCGGGGTCCACGCGGCCGACCAGCCGGCCGCCGGCGAGGACCGGCATCGCGAAGTAGCCGTACACGCGCTTCGGCTTGGGAACATACGCCTCCAGGCGGTGCGTGAAGCCGAAGATGCGCTCCGTGCGCGCCCGCTCCCAGATCAGGGAGTCGAAGGGCGACAGCAGCGTCGTACGGTGGCGGCCGCGCGGCGGGGTCTCCAGCGCCTCCGGGGCCGCCCAGGCGGCCTTGCCCCATCCCTCCACCGTCACCGGCACCAGGCCCGAGTCCGCGATCACCGCGTCCACCTGTTCGCCTTTGAGGCGGTGGTAGTCCGCGATGTCCGCGCGCGTGCCGACGCCGAGGGACTGGCCGGCCTGGCGGACGAGTCGGCGCAGACACTCGGTGTCGTCCAGCTCGTCGTGGAGCAGTGGCTCTGGCACGGCGCGCTCCGCGAGGTCGTACACCCGCTTCCAGCCGCGTCGCTCGACGCACACCACCTCGCCGTACATCAGCGCGCGCTCCACCGCGACCTTCGTGCCGGACCAGTCCCACCATTCACTGGTCTTCTTGGCGCCGCCCAAGTCGGTGGCCGTCAGCGGGCCTTCGCTGCGCAGCTGCTTGATGACCTGGTCGTAGACGCCGTCCGGGAGGGCGTGGTTCCAGTGCGGGCGGGAGCGGTAGGCGCGGCGGCGGAAGGCGAAGTGGGGCCACTCCTCGATGGGGAGCACGCACGCGGCGTGGGACCAGTACTCGAACGCATGGGGCCGGGACGCGTTCGCACCGTCGGACGGGGGTGTCCAGTACGCCGAGTCCACCGTCCTGCGGCCTATGGCGCCCAGGCGGGCGTACGGGATGAGTTCATGGGAGCGGGCGAGGACCGAGATGGTGTCGAGCTGGACCGCCCCAAGACGGCGCAGGACGCCGCCGACGCCGGACCTGCGGTCAGGAGCGCCGAGGAAGCCCTGGGCGCGCAGGGCGATGCGACGGGCTTCGTCGGCGGTCAGTTCTGTGACGGGGCGCGGAAGACTCGGCATGGTCACACGGTAGGGCGCGGTACTGACAACGCGGCGTGAGCCGGGCTTTCGTCCCTGGTCGTCGTCCCCGCGGGACGACCGCCCGCTAGGAGGTCCGGGAGGGTGCCGGCAGATACGGTGCCGCCGAGGGCAGTCCCAGGTCCGACGGCAGCAACGAGCCCACCCAGCAGTCCCGGCGCACCCCCTTGTTGTTGATCGCGGAGCGCAGGACGCCCTCGATGGTGAAGCCCGCGCGCTCGGCGACCGCTCGGGAGCCGGCGTTGCCCACCTCCGCACGCCACTCCATGCGGTCGACCGAGAGATGGATGAAGGCCCAGCGCGACGCGCCGAGCGTCGCTTCCGTGATGTAGCCGTTGCCCCGGTGTTCCTCCGCCGTCCAGAAGCCCACCTCGGCGACGCCCGGTGAGCGCATCGTCAGGCCGAGCATCCCCACCAGCGTCCCGGAGGGGAGGAACACGCCGAAAGTGAACATCGAGCCGTCCGCCCAGCCGTCGGGCGCCATCTGCCCGACGAACCCTTCCGCGTGCTCGCGCAGATACGGCGAAGGGATCGTGGTCCAGCGCTGGATGTCCGGGTCTTGCGCGGCCGCGTACACCGCATCCGCGTCCTGCGCACCCACAGTGCGCAGCAGGAGACGTTCGGTGGTCAGGGTGACGGGGTCCATCGCCCGATTCTGCTCGGGCCTCCGCCTAGGCGCCATGATTTTTCACACTGGGCCGTGGTGGCCCCGGACCCCGCCGCGCGCTCCCGCCACGCCGTTGTGCCCGCGCGCTCGTCACTGCGTGAAAGGCCCGTTACTTTTCGTGGCACGGACTCGGCACCTTCCGCCGCACCCGTCCGTTGTCCTAGTGGCTGTCACCGGCAGACCTCCCGGCGCGGTGGGGTCCTCGCTTACGATGGCCGTTGCTCAAGCTGTCCTACGTAACCGACCGTCCCAGGCCCGACCGGCAAGGAGA
Organism: Streptomyces chiangmaiensis; assembly: GCF_036281785.1. Taxonomy (NCBI): domain Bacteria; kingdom Bacillati; phylum Actinomycetota; class Actinomycetes; order Kitasatosporales; family Streptomycetaceae; genus Streptomyces; species Streptomyces chiangmaiensis. Next base: position 18,435 of record NZ_JAYWVC010000080.1, read on the forward strand.
CAAACCCCCGTGTCCGTCCTCTCGAAGATCATGCGTGCAGGCGAAGGCAAGATCCTGCGCAAGCTGCACCGCATCGCGGACCAGGTCAACTCCCTCGAAGAGGACTTCGTCGACCTCTCCGACGCCGAGCTGCGGGCCCTCACCGATGAGTACAAGCAGCGGTACGCCGACGGCGAAAGCCTCGACGACCTGCTGCCCGAGGCGTTCGCGACCGTCCGCGAGGCGGCCAAGCGCGTCCTGGGCCAGCGCCACTACGACGTGCAGCTGATGGGCGGCGCCGCGCTCCATCTCGGCTATGTCGCCGAGATGAAGACCGGTGAGGGCAAGACGCTCGTCGGCACCCTGCCCGCGTATCTGAACGCGCTGTCCGGAGACGGCGTCCACATCGTCACGGTCAACGACTACCTGGCCGAGCGCGACTCCGAGATGATGGGCCGCGTCCACAAGTTCCTCGGTCTGAACGTCGGCTGCATCCTCGCCAACATGACGCCGGCCCAGCGTCGCGAGCAGTACGGGTACGACATCACGTACGGCACGAACAACGAGTTCGGCTTCGACTACCTGCGCGACAACATGGCGTGGTCCCAGGACGAACTCGTCCAGCGCGGCCACAACTTCGCGATCGTCGACGAGGTCGACTCCATCCTGGTCGACGAGGCCCGTACGCCGCTGATCATCTCCGGCCCGGCCGACCAGGCCACCAAGTGGTACGGCGACTTCGCCAAGCTGGTCACGCGTCTGAAGAGGGGCGAGGCGGGCAACCCGATGAAGGGCGTCGAGGAGACCGGCGACTACGACGTCGACGAGAAGAAGCGTACGGTCGCCATCCACGAGTCCGGTGTCAGCAAGGTCGAGGACTGGCTGGGCATCGACAACCTCTACGAGTCGGTGAACACCCCGCTGGTGGGCTACCTGAACAACGCGATCAAGGCCAAGGAACTCTTCAAGAAGGACAAGGACTACGTCGTCATCGACGGCGAGGTCATGATCGTCGACGAGCACACCGGCCGTATCCTCGCCGGCCGCCGTTACAACGAGGGCATGCACCAGGCGATCGAGGCGAAGGAAGGGGTGGACATCAAGGACGAGAACCAGACACTCGCCACGATCACCCTCCAGAACTTCTTCCGCCTCTACAAGAAGCTCTCCGGCATGACCGGTACGGCGATGACCGAGGCCGCCGAGTTCCACCAGATCTACAAGCTCGGCGTGGTCCCGATCCCGACCAACAAGCCGATGATCCGCAACGACCAGTCGGACCTGATCTACCGCACCGAGGTGGCCAAGTTCGAGGCGGTCGTCGACGACATCGCCGAGAAGCACGAGAAGGGCCAGCCGATCCTCGTCGGCACCACCTCGGTCGAGAAGTCCGAGTACCTCTCGCAGCAGCTCGCCAAGCGCGGCATCCAGCACGAGGTGCTCAACGCCAAGCAGCACGACCGCGAGGCCGTGATCGTCGCCCAGGCCGGCCGCAAGGGCGCCGTGACCGTGGCCACCAACATGGCCGGCCGTGGTACGGACATCAAGCTCGGCGGCAACCCCGAGGACCTCGCCGAAGCCGAGCTGCGCCAGCGTGGGCTCGACCCCGAGGAGCACATCGAGGAGTGGGCCGGGGCCCTGCCCGCCGCCCTGGAGCGGGCCGAGCTGGCGGTCAAGGCCGAGAAGGACGAGGTCGAGGAGCTCGGCGGCCTGTACGTGCTGGGCACCGAGCGGCACGAGTCGCGCCGTATCGACAACCAGCTGCGCGGTCGTAGTGGCCGTCAGGGCGACCCCGGCGAGTCCCGCTTCTACCTCTCTTTGGGCGACGACCTGATGCGCCTGTTCAAGGCCCAGATGGTCGAGCGCGTCATGTCGATGGCCAACGTGCCGGACGACGTGCCGATCGAGAACAAGATGGTCACGCGCGCGATCGCGTCCGCCCAGTCGCAGGTCGAGCAGCAGAACTTCGAGACCCGGAAGAACGTCCTCAAGTACGACGAGGTCCTCAACCGGCAGCGTGAGGTCATCTACGGCGAGCGGCGCCGTGTCCTGGAGGGTGAGGACCTGCACGAGCAGATCCAGCACTTCATGGACGACACGATCGACGCCTACGTCGCCGCCGAGACGGCCGAGGGCTTCGCCGAGGAATGGGACCTGGATCGGCTGTGGGGCGCCTTCAAGCAGCTCTACCCGGTGCGGGTCACCGTCGAGGAGCTGGAGGAGGAGACCGGTGACCGGGCCGGGCTGACCGCCGAGTTCGTCGCCGAGTCCATCAAGGACGACATCCACGAGCAGTACGAACAGCGTGAGACGCAGCTCGGCTCCGAGATCATGCGTGAGCTGGAGCGCCGGGTCGTGCTGTCGGTCCTGGACCGCAAGTGGCGTGAGCACCTCTACGAGATGGACTACCTCCAGGAGGGCATCGGCCTGCGCGCGATGGCGCAGAAGGACCCGCTGGTCGAGTACCAGCGCGAGGGCTTCGACATGTTCACCGCGATGATGGAGGGCATCAAGGAGGAGTCCGTCGGCTACCTGTTCAACCTGGAGGTCCAGGTCGAGCAGCAGGTCGAGGAGGTCCCCGTCGAGGACGCCAAGACGTCCCTGGAGAAGGAAGAGGCGGTGGCGGCGCAGGCCGCCCGCCCGGAGATCCGCGCCAAGGGGCTGGACGCCCCGCAGCGCCGCGAGCGGCTGCACTTCTCCGCGCCGACCGTGGACGGCGAGGGCGGCATCATCGAGGGCGACTTCGTCGGCGACGACGAGCCGGTGCGCTCGGAGGCGGACGGTCTCACGCGCGCGGAGCGCCGCAGGCAGGCGAAGGGCGGACGGCGCCGCAAGAAGTGACGCTGCCGCCGGCGACACTGCCGTGGTGAGGGGCCGGGCACCCGAGGGTGCCCGGCCCCTCGTGTCGTTCGCGTCAGTCGTCGTCCGCCCGGGGCATCCGGGGCCCGCCCAGCTCCACCGCCGTGCAGCGCCAGCGGTGGTCCGGTCCGCACTCCAGGCGGAACGCCATCGCACGCAGCCGGTCGCCCGCGGCGATGCGGGCGAAGGCCTCGATGGCGCCGGGGCGGGGGACGTAGTAGCCGATGTCGCGGACGACCGGGTGGCTGCCGCTGCGCAGCGGGCCACGTTCGGCGAGCCACGCCAGCTCGTCGTAGGCCCGGCCGACGGTGTGGCGGAGCATGCTGTGCACCGGTCGCCGGCCGCTCAGCACGGACACGAGACGGTCGGCGAAGAGATCGGTCGGGCGGGGCTGGGGGACCGGTCCCGGGGCGGCGGGAGCAGCCGTGCGGGACGTGCCCCGGCCCGGTGCGGGGTGGCGGGGTGCGGGCCCGGGGCGTCGGGTGTCGTGGCGGACCGGTGGACGGCCGCCCGGGTGCCGCCTGACCCCGGTCGTCGGCTTGTTCCTGGTCATCACCTTGTTCATGTGGGAATCCCCGTTTCGCGGGACCGGCGGATACCGGTCGGTAACTTCTCGATGGGGATCTTGTACGAGGTGGGGGACCCGCCCCGCAAGGAAGCCGGGAGCGCGCCGAGGCGGCCGACGGGTTCACCTATCAGGATGAGAGGCAGGCCCGGAAACCTTGGTCCCGCGGGAGCGCGCCGGGTGATCCACAGGCGTTCCGATTGACGTTCGGGAAGGCGGCGGCCGGGACCCGAAGGGGGACGCCCGCACGTATCCTGGGGTGACTCGCCGGAGGCGCGGGGGCGATCTCCGCGGGGCCCCGCAGGGGCCCTCCGGCCGCCCTCATCGACTACGAAAGCGGCTCGCCATGCGCGTCTACGTCCCTCTGACCCTCCCCGGTCTCGCCGAGGCGTACAAGACGGGTGAGCTGGGTGCGGGACCGCTGGCGGCCTATGCCGTCACGCCCGCGTTGCGCGAGTGGTACCTCTCCGACGACATCGAGGAGCTGGAGTACGCGGCGCTCAACCGGGCCGCACTGGCCTCGCTGCGGCTGCTCGCGGCCGACCCGGGGGCGCCGCGGCGACGCGTGGTCGTCGCGGTCGACGTACCGGACGGCGCCGCGGCCGCCGATCCCGACCGGGCCCTGGACCCGGCGGCCCTCGGCGAGGTGCGGGTCGCCGGGCCCGTACCGCTGGACAAGGCAGCCGCGGTGCACGCCGACGCCGACGACGCGGAGGCGGACGTGACCGCGGCGGCCGAGGCGGTGGCGGCGGCGGACGGCGGCGACGACGACGCGCAGTTCGTGGTGGACGGTGCCGAGGACCACGAGCTGCTCTGGTACGCGACGCAGGAGATTCCCCAGCTGCTCGGGCCGGGGGCCTGACCTGGCGATTCTCCCCCCGTCCTCTTGGCATCGGGGCCGGCGGGCACGTGATTGTCGGTGGGGTCGGGTACGTTTTCGGGCATGGGGACGTACGCAAGCGCGCACATCGTCTGGGACTGGAACGGGACGCTGTTCCACGACAATGACGCGATCGTCGGGGCGACGAACGCCGCCTTCGCCGAACTCGGTCTGGAGCCGATCACGCTGGAGAAGTACCGGGCGTTGTACTGCGTGCCGGTTCCCAGGTTCTACGAGCGGCTGATGGGGCGGCTGCCGACGGACGCCGAGTGGGAGGTCATGGACGAGGCCTTCCACCGGTACTACGCGGAGAACCGGATCCGGTGCGGGCTCACCGAGGGCGCCGCGGACCTGCTCGCGGGATGGCGGTCGGCGGGCCGCAGCCAGTCGCTCCTGAGCATGTACGGGCACGACGAGCTCGTCCCGCTGGTCCGGGGCTTCGGGATCGAGACGCACTTCCTGCGCGTGGACGGACGGACCGGACCCTCCGGGGGCAGCAAGGCCGAACACATGGTCCGGCACATACGGGCGCTGGACGGCGTGGAGCCGACGCGCACGGTGGTCATCGGGGACGCCGCGGACGACGCGGTCGCGGCCCGGCACGTCGGAGCGCTGGCGGTTCTGTACACCGGGGGCTCACACGGCCGTGCCAGCCTCGAGGAGGTCGGCGTTCCGGTGGTGGACACGCTGGCCGAGGCGGTCGCGGAGGCCGAGCGACTCGCGGCGTGAGCGGATGCGGCGCTTGGGGGTGCCGCACCGAGTGGACTCAGGTCACCGGCGCCTTGGCGCGCAGGACCGTCAGGAATTCGCGCATCCAGCGGGAGTGGTCGGGCCAGGCGCGCGAGGAGACGAGGGTGCCGTCGACGACCGCCTCGGCGTCCTGGAAGGTGGCACCTGCCGCCTGCATGTCCAGCTCCAGCGCGGGATAGGCCGTGACGCGCCGCCCGCGCAGGGCGTCGACCGCGGCGGTGAGCAGGGGACCGTGGCAGATCTGGGCCACCGGCTTGTCGGTGTCGAAGAACGACTTGAGGATCTTGCGGAGTTCGGGGTCGTTGCGGAGGTACTCCGGGGCGCGGCCGCCGGGGATGACGATGGCGACGTAGTCACCGGGGTCGACCTCGGAGAAGGCGAGGTCGGCGGGCCAGGTGTAGCCGGGCTTCTCGGTGTACGTGTCGAAGCCGGGTTCGAAGTCATGGACGACGAAGCGGAGTGTCTTGCGGGTGGGGGCCGCGATATGGACCTCGTACCCCTCCTCACGCAGACGCTGGTAGGGATACAGGACTTCCAGTGATTCTGCCGCGTCGCCGGTGACGATCAGGATCTTCTGCGTCATGTTCGCTGTGCTCCCCTCGGTCGTGCGGACGGCTCCGTCGGGTGCTTCTGGCAACGTGCCCGAGGTCGAGGTCGCCCCCCTGAGGGGGCCTCGTACCGCTCGTACAGACGTGCTCGCCGTTCGTACAGCCATGCTCGCACCGACGGCACTGCACGGCATCGCTCCCTTCGCCCCTGTGCAGAACGTCAAAGTTCGGCCCCCTGTTTTGTACACATACGGCTCATGACGTGCCCCCTGTGATGAGCGATAGCCTGGTGGCGTGATCAGCGCGATACCTCGCGGGGACGTCGTCGTCCCTGCCCTGCGCCCGGTGAGCACGGATGACATCCGTGACCGGGCGGCGGTCGCTGATCCTGGCAGGCGGGGCCGGTCGGAAAGGGCGCCGCAGGCGCCCGGCACGACGACCGGAGCGCCGGGGACGCGGGAGGCGCACAGCGCGCCGAGACAAGCGTCACATTCGCCGAGGGTGTCGGAATTGGCCGATAACCCCCCACCTTTCTCTCCATGCGGCATAGCGTCGAACCAGACCGGACACCCCGCGTCGCGGCGTCATGTGGGAGAAGAGACCGTATTTCCTTCTACGTCACGCAACGGCGCGCGACAGGAGCCAGAGGACAATGCAGACCAAGCTGGACGAAGCCAAGGCCGAGCTGCTCGAGAGGGCCGCCCGGGTAGCTGAGAACAGCCCGGTCGGGGGGCACCTACCGACTGGGACGACGGGCGAGGGCACCCCGGACCGGGACACCGTGCTCGCGTTCCTCCAGCGTTATTACCTGCACACCGCCCCGGAGGACCTTGCCGACCGCGACCCGGTCGATGTCTTCGGAGCCGCGATCTCGCACTACAGACTGGCCGAGACGCGCCCGCAGGGCACGGCCAGTGTGCGGGTCCACACCCCGACCGTGGAGGAGAACGGCTGGACCTGCAGTCACTCCGTCGTCGAGGTCGTCACCGACGACATGCCCTTCCTGGTCGACTCCGTCACGAACGAGCTGTCGCGGCAGGGGCGCGGGATCCACGTCGTCATCCACCCCCAGTTCGTCGTCCGCCGCGACCTGACCGGCAAGCTCCTGGAAGTGCTGCCCGACGCGTCCGGCGGCGAGCTGCCGCACGACGCGCACATCGAGTCGTGGATCCACGTCGAGATGGACCGGGAGACCGACCGCGCCGACCTGAAGCAGATCACCGCGGATCTGATGCGCGTCCTGTCCGACGTCCGCGAGGCCGTCGAGGACTGGGAGAAGATGCGCGAATGCGCGCTGCGCATCGCCGAGGGACTCCAGAAGGAGTCCGCGCCCACGGATCTGCCCGTGGCGAAGCTGGAGGAGGCCGGCGAGCTGCTGCGCTGGCTGGCCGCCGACCACTTCACCTTCCTCGGCTACCGCGAGTACGAGCTGCGCGACGACGACGTGCTGGCCGCCGTGCCCGGCACCGGGCTCGGCATACTGCGATCGGACCCGCACCACGTGGGGGACGACCACCACCCGGTGAGCCCGTCCTTCGAGCGGCTGCCCGCCGACGCCCGTGCCAAGGCCCGCGAGCACAAGCTGCTGGTCCTCACCAAGGCCAACAGCCGCGCCACCGTGCACCGGCCGTCGTACCTCGACTACGTCGGCGTGAAGAAGTTCGACGAGCACGGCAACGTGGTCGGCGAGCGCCGCTTCCTCGGCCTGTTCTCGTCCGCCGCCTACACCGAGTCCGTACGCCGCGTGCCGGTCATCCGGCGCAAGGTCGAAGAGGTGCTCCAGGGCGCCGGGTTCTCGCCCAACAGCCACGACGGCCGCGACCTGCTCCAGATTCTGGAGACCTACCCGCGCGACGAGCTGTTCCAGACCCCGACCGACGAGCTGCGCACCATCGCCACCTCCGTCCTCTACCTCCAGGAGCGCCGCCGGCTGCGGCTGTACCTGCGCCAGGACGAGTACGGGCGCTACTACTCGGCCCTCGTCTACCTGCCGCGCGACCGCTACACCACCGGTGTTCGGTTGCGGATCATCGACATCCTCAAAGAGGAGCTCGGCGGCACCAGCGTCGACTTCACGGCCTGGAACACCGAGTCGATCCTCTCCCGGCTGCACTTCGTGGTCCGCGTCCCGCAGGGCACGGAACTGCCGCAACTGTCCGACGTCGACAAGGAGCGCATCGAGGCCCGCCTCGCCGAGGCGGCCCGCTCCTGGACCGACGCCTTCAACGAGGCGCTGAACGCCGAACTCGGCGAGGAGCACGCGGCCGAGCTGCAGCGCAGCTACGCGGGCGCCTTCCCCGAGGGGTACAAGGCCGACCACACACCACGTGCCGCGGTCGCCGACCTTGTGCACCTGGAGCAGCTCACCACCGAGGAGGGCGGCAGGAACTTCGCCCTCAGCCTGTACGAGCCTGTGGGTGTCGGCCCTCGCGAGCGCCGCTTCAAGATCTACCGCAAGGGCGAGGCGGTCTCTCTGTCCGCCGTGCTGCCGGTGCTCAACCGGCTCGGCGTGGAGGTCGTCGACGAGCGGCCGTACGAGCTGCGCTGCGCGGACCACACGGTCGCGTGGATCTACGACTTCGGTCTGCGGCTGCCCGCCTCGTTCAGCGACAACGGCGAGATCCTGGCCGACGACGCCCGTGAGCGGTTCCAGGACGCCTTCGCCGCCACCTGGACCGGACAGGCCGAGAACGACGGCTTCAACGCCCTTGTGCTGAGCGCCGGACTCACCTGGCGCCAGGCGATGGTGCTGCGCGCGTACGCCAAGTACCTGCGCCAGGCCGGTTCGACCTTCAGCCAGGACTACATGGAGGACACCCTCCGCAACAATGTCCACACCACCCGGCTGCTGGTCTCCCTCTTCGAGGCACGGATGTCGCCGGAGCGGCAGCGGGCCGGCGTGGAGCTGACCGACGCCCTGCTGGAGGAGCTGGACGCCGCTCTCGACCAGGTCGCCTCGCTCGACGAGGACCGGATCCTGCGGTCCTTCCTCACTCTGATCAAGGCGACCCTGCGCACCAACTTCTTCCAGGAGGCCAGGGGCGGCAAGCCGCACGACTACATCTCCATGAAGTTCGACCCGCAGGCCATCCCCGATCTTCCGGCGCCGCGTCCGGCGTACGAGATCTGGGTGTACTCGCCGCGTGTCGAGGGCGTGCACCTGCGCTTCGGCAAGGTCGCGCGCGGCGGCCTGCGCTGGTCCGACCGGCGCGAGGACTTCCGCACCGAGATCCTCGGCCTGGTCAAGGCGCAGATGGTGAAGAACACCGTCATCGTGCCGGTGGGCGCGAAGGGCGGGTTCGTCGCCAAGCAGCTGCCCGACCCGGCCGTGGACCGTGACGCATGGCTCGCGGAGGGAATCCGCAGCTACCGGACGTTCATCTCGGCGCTGCTGGACATCACCGACAACATGGTGGCCGGCGAGGTCGTGCCGCCCGCGGACGTGGTCCGGCACGACTCGGACGACACCTATCTCGTGGTCGCCGCGGACAAGGGCACGGCGACGTTCTCGGACATCGCCAACGAGGTCGCGGAGAAATACAACTTCTGGCTCGGCGACGCCTTCGCCTCCGGCGGCTCGGCGGGCTACGACCACAAGAAGATGGGCATCACGGCCCGCGGTGCCTGGGAGTCCGTGAAGCGGCACTTCCGGGAGCTGGGTGTCAACACCCAGGCCGAGGACTTCACGGTCGTCGGCATCGGCGACATGTCCGGTGACGTGTTCGGCAACGGCATGCTGCTGTCCGAGCACATCCGCCTGGTCGCGGCCTTCGACCACCGGCACATCTTCATCGACCCGCACCCGGAAGCGGAGACCTCGTACGCGGAGCGCCGCCGGCTGTTCGAGCTGCCGCGCTCCTCGTGGGCGGACTACGACACCGAGCTGCTGTCGGCCGGCGGTGGTGTGTTCCCGCGGTCGGCCAAGGCGATCCCGATCAACGCGCACATCCGTGAGGCCCTCGGCATCGCGGGCTCCGTCACCAAGATGACCCCGGCCGACCTGATGCGGGCCATTCTCAAGGCGCCGGTCGACCTGCTGTGGAACGGCGGCATCGGCACGTACGTCAAGTCCTCCGCGGAGTCGAACGCGGACGTCGGCGACAAGGCCAACGACGCCATCCGTGTGGACGGGCGCGGCCTGCAGGTCAAGGTGGTCGGCGAGGGCGGCAACCTGGGCCTGACCCAGCTGGGCCGGATCGAGTTCGCGCAGCAGGGCGGAAAGATCAACACGGACGCCATCGACAACAGCGCGGGCGTGGACACCTCCGACCATGAAGTGAACATCAAGATCCTGCTCAACGCGGTCGTGGCCAACAGCGACCTCACCGTCAAGCAGCGCAACCAGCTGCTCGCCGAGATGACCGACGAGGTCGGCACCCTGGTGCTGCGCAACAACTACGCGCAGAACGTGGCGATCGCCAACGCCCTGTTCCAGTCGAAGGACATGTTGCACGCGCAGCAGCGGTTCATCCGCCATCTGGTGCGCGAGGGTCACCTCGACCGGGCGCTGGAGTTCATGCCCAACGACCGGCAGATCCGCGAGCGGCTCAACTCCGGTCAGGGCCTGACCGGACCGGAGACGGCCGTCCTGCTGGCGTACACGAAGATCACGGTCTCCAAGGAACTGCTGGAGACGCAGCTGCCCGACGACCCGTATCTGCGCAGCCTGCTGCACGCGTACTTCCCGACGGCCCTGCGCGAGCGGTTCGCCCAGCAGATCCACAACCACGCGCTGAGCCGTGAGATCGTGACGACCCTTCTCGTCAACGACACGGTCAACACGGGTGGTACGAGCTTCCTGCACCGTCTGCGCGAGGAGACGGGCGCCTCGCTGGAGGAGATCGTGCGGGCGCAGACCGCGTCCCGTGCCATCTTCCACTCCGGCGCGGTGTGGGACGCGGTGGAGGCCCTGGACAACGAGGTCGACGCCGACGTCCAGACCCGGATCCGTCTGCACTCCCGCCGACTGGTCGAGCGCGGCACGCGCTGGCTGCTCAACAACCGGCCGCAGCCGCTGCAACTCGCCGAGACGGTGGAGTTCTTCGGGGACCGCGTCGATCAGGTCTGGAGGGAGCTGCCCAAGCTGCTGCGCGGCGCCGACCTGGAATGGTGGCAGAAGATCTACGACGAGCTGACGGGCGCCGGCGTGCCGGACGAACTCGCCACGCGGGTCGCCGGATTCTCCTCCGCCTTCCCGGCGCTCGACATCGTCTCGGTGGCCGACCGCATGGGCAAGGACCCGATGGCCGTCGCGGAGGTCTACTACGAACTCGCCGACCGGCTGGGGATCACCAAGCTCATGGACCGCATCATCGAGCTGCCGCGCGCCGACCGGTGGCAGTCGATGGCCCGTGCGTCGATCCGCGAGGACCTGTACGCGGCCCACGCCGGTCTGACCGCCGACGTCCTGGCGGTGGGCAACGGCAGCTCCACGCCCGAGCAGCGGTTCAAGGCCTGGGAGGAGAGGAACGCGGCGATCCTCGCGAGGGCGCGCACCACTCTCGACGAGATCTCCGGCTCGGACTCCTTCGATCTCGCGAATCTGTCGGTCGCGATGCGCACGATGCGCACGCTGCTTCGGACGCACAGCTAGGTCCGGTACGGCCGGTCCTCCGGTACGACGGCGGGGGCGCTCCAACGGCGTTGGGGCGCCCTCGTTCGCGTATCCGGGCATCATCCTCCGATTCGTCGTCCCGGCCCCGCCTTCTTGCCATCAACTTGGGGAATTCCGGCGTTGAATTTACCCTTTCCTGCTAAACGGGACATTTGGGCTAGGGTTTGGCCTGATCGCCGGACGAGTGTGGAGGACCCGTACCTGTGACTGTGAACCTCTCCGAGCAGCGACCCCAGGTCGCTCGCCCGGTTGCCGAGACCGTCGTCCCCGCCCCCGTCCCGGCGTTCGCCCGGGTCCGGCGGCTCGTAGTCGAGGTGGCCAAGTTCGGGGTCGTCGGCGGCAGCGGTGTCGCGGTCAACTTCCTCGTCTTCAACTTCCTGCTGCATGCGGCGAGTTGGGCGCCCATGACAGCGACCGTGTTCGCCAGCGTCGTCGCGATGGGCACCAACTACCTGGGTTTCCGCTTCTTCGCCTACCGGGACCGGTCGTCGCGCACCGGGCAGCAGATCGCCCTGTTCTTCGTCTTCAGCGGAATCGGCGTGATGATGGAGAGCCTGCTGTTCTACATCGGCTACCGAGGGCTGGACATGAACGGTTCACTCGGGTCCAACGTCGCCAAGGCGCTGTCGATCGTGCTGGCATCGGCGTTCCGCTTCCTGGTGTACCGGACGTGGGTCTTCCAGCACGAGGCGAAGCAGGGCGCCGGCGCGCGATGAGCCTGCTGGGGACGGGCGGGGCCGACGGGGCAGGAGGGGCCACCGGGACCACCGGGGCGGAGACGGGGACCGAGGGCCCGAAGCGCCCCTGGAGCGCACCCGCGAACGCCCGTACGCGGCGCGGAACAGGCGGAGTCGCGCTGTGGGCGGTCGCGGGCCTGCTCGTCGTACTGATGCTGTTCGTGATCGTCCGGCTTCCGTGGGACGGCGATCTCGGTATGCACGCCGCGACCGTGCAGCGGCTGCGGCATCGGCTGCTCGACCCCGGCAATCCGCTGGTCGACGCGAACACGCCCAGCCCGTACTACTCACCGTGGACCGTGTTCCTCGGCGTCGTCGCCCGCCTCACGGGGCTGTCCGTCTGGGTCGTGCTGCGCATCGGCGCGCTGATCGGCCTGGCGCTGCTGGTGACGGGACTGTGGCGCTACGTCCGCACGTTGAGCGACCGGCGTCTTGCCCCGCCGCTCGCCTTCTTGTGCGTGGTGTTCCTGTGGGGCACGAAGGTGTTCAACTGGAGCGGCTTCCTCGGGCTCAACTCGCTGGCACTGACCGTGGCTTACCCCAGCGTGTTCGCGCTGGGGCTCGCCTTCCACTTCTGGGCGCTGCTGACACGGGGGCTGAAGGGCGAGCCCGCCGGATGGGCCGTCTTCCTCGGGCTCGGTGCGCTGTGGGCGGTGATCCTGCTCAGCCATCAGTTCACCGGGGTGGTGGCGACGCTGGGAGCGCTGGCGACGGTGGTGGGGGCCCGGGCCGGCGGCCGGGCCCTGCCGCGACTCGGGGCCGGGATGCTGCTCGGGGTCGTGCTCCTTGCGGTGTGGCCGTACTACAACTTCTTCGCGTTGTTCCGCGTGGGCGGTCTCGAGGCGATCCACCGGTCGCTGTACCAGCATCTGTTCGTGCGTTTCTGTCTTGTGCTGGTCGGAGTGGCGGCGCTGGTGGTCCGGGTGCGGCGGGACCGACGGGATCCTCTGGCGTTGTTCCTCCTGCTCGGGGTGGTGGTGTTCGCGGTGGGCGCGCTGAGCGGGCACTACTCGTGGGGCCGGGTGCTGCCGGCGGTGCTGATCCCCGCGCAGATCGCGGCGGCCGTGGAGGTGGCCGGGGCGGCGCGGGGGGCGCTGCGGAACGCGGCAGCCGGTGTGCTGGCCCCCGCGCTGGCCGTCGGGGCATGGACGCAGGCGCAGACCGTGGGCTACGTGGTGGGGCGAGGCGCCCTGCCCGGAGCGGTCGCAGCGAAGTACCGGGTCCCGTGGTCGGGGTATCACTGGATCACGCCGTGGGTGCGGTACGGGGACGTGGTGATGGCGAAGACCTATCCCGCGCGGCAGATTCCCGCGTACGGGGCGTACACCGTGGCGCCGGGGTATCCGGACTTCTTCCTGCCGGATGACGGGCGGCGGGAGGCGGCCGTGGAGACGTACTTCGGGGCGGGAGCGTCCCGGAGCGCGCGCCTTCGCATGCTGCGGTCCTACGGAGTGCGGTGGGTGGTGCAACGGCCGTCGGACGGCGGGTTGCCGCCGGGAGACCGGGTCTTGCGGCGGGTGGCCGTGGGGGCGAGAGGAGACGTTCTGTACGAGGTGGTGCGCTGAGGGGCGTCCTCGCGCGCCCCCACCGTCAGCGCAACGGGCTTCTCACCGGTCGTTCTCCTTCAGCGGCGAGTGGCGGACGCCCTCGAAGCCGGGGCGCCGGTGGTGCTCCGGGCCGCCGGCGCACGGCGGCCCGGGAGGCGCGGGCGAAGAAGTCCCGCGCCTCCCGGGCCGCCGTGCGCCGGGTGGAGCGGACGTGGTTCGCGACCAGTACGTCGGCCGAGTCGGCGAGTTCCGCGGTGCGTTCGGCGATCGCGCGCAAGGCGCCGGTGGGCAGTCCGTCCTTGCCGTGCACGAAGTGCGGCCGACGGCCCGGGCGGCGCCCGCCGCGCCGTCGCTCGTGCCCTCGGGCAGCGGCAGCACCACCATCCGGGGATCCCGCCGCGCGGCACTCTCTCTGCTGCCGGGCCCCGTCACCGACGGCGGCGACGACCGCCTCGGTCTCGGTGAAGGGCCGGGCGGAGAGGGTGTCGAGGAGTTTGCCCAGGTGACCTTGGAGATCGGGGCCGTGGACGATGACACTCAGCCCTGGTTGCACGCGGCCTTTCTGTCCTTCCGAGGCCCCCGGCGGCACTGTCTCGCCGGAGGGGACCTGCTCGAGTGCGCTGCCGCGTCTCAGGAGGGAAGAGGCGCTTTCGCGGCCGCGGGTTCCTTTTTCTGCGGATTCGGTGACTTCGGGGGGGTTTTGCCCTTGGGCTTGTCGCTGCCGCCCGTGAACGCCTCGTACGCCTCGAGGACCTCATCGGTCGGGCCGTCCATGCGCAGCTCGCCGCGCTCCAGCCAGAGCGTCCGGTCGCAGGTGTCGCGGATCGCGCCGTTGCTGTGGCTGACCAGGAAGACCGTGCCCGCCTTCTCGCGCAGTTCGCGGATGCGCTTCTCGGACCGCCTCTGGAAGGCGCGGTCGCCGGTGGCGAGGGCCTCGTCGATGAGGAGCACGTCGTGGTCCTTGGCGGCGGCGATCGAGAAGCGCAGGCGGGCGCCCATGCCGGAGGAGTACGTCCGCATGGGG
>NZ_JAYWVC010000081.1:0-32885 GCF_036281785.1 Streptomyces chiangmaiensis
TGGCCGCGCACGGCGCACGCGTCCAGTACAGCGTCTTCGAAGTCACGCTGCCGACGAAGAAGGCGGTCCAGCAACTGCGCGGCACCCTGCGCAAACTGATCGACCGCGATGAGGACCAGATTCGGCTCTACCCTCTCCCGGCGACCGTGCTGAACGAACTTGTCATCCTCGGCGACCGGCGCCTCGAAGAACGCGCCGACTTCTGGATCGTATGACCACCGCTGTGCGGTCGCCGGAGGGCAAGCGACGGCACAACCGGCCATGGCAAATCTGGCTGGTTCCCACGGGTTAAGGAACCAGCCCGGCTGCCCGGACACACGAAGAATCCAGGAAGATCCAGCGGTCCCAGTTGGCGCCAGTGGTGCTCAGCAAGTCCCGGGGCCCTCCCATCGCCCCATTGAGGCGTCTTCAAGGAACCGTCGCAGCGCGTCGTCATCTCTCTAGCTCGTCGCCCGCAACGCACACCTCCGCACCGCCCAACTTTGAAGACCGGGTCTAGTCGACCTTTGGTCGTGGGAACCATGATCGCTCCGGTAGCCCGCTCCTAATCTGCTCAGCAGGAGGAGGCGAGGTCGTCAGGCGGTCCGGATCTCGGTGCCGAGCGCCGCCGAGATCGCCCGCTGGTGGACGAGGCCCGTACGCACCAGCCGGGCCTCCGGGGTGAAGCAGTCGACGATGGTCATGTGGTTCGCCGCCGGACACACTCCGTCGTCGACGATGACGTCGGGCTCCAGACCGGAGGCGGCCAGGAAGGCATGGACCTGGTCGAGGGTGATGGCCGGCCCGGGGTCGTTCGGGCTTGCGTCCCCGGAGATGTTCGCTGTGGTGGCTGCGAGAGGAACTTTCACCGCCGACGTGAGGTCCCCGAGGATGCCCGGGGCGATCGTGACCAGGGCGGGTGATCCGACTGCCGCGTGCTGGGCGGCGTCTTCCGCGTGCTTCCACGGCAGCAGCAGTGCGAGATCACCGGGCCAGAAGGCCGCCGCGAGTCGCCTGGCCTCCGGACTGAGGATGAAGCGTTCCTCGCAGGAGGCGGTGGAGGTGGCTACGTAGGCGAGGGGCTTGCCGCTCGGGCGGCGCTTGCCCGTGATGATGCCGTCGCACGCCTGCGCGTTGCTCGCGTCGGCGCAGACCATGTACCAGCGTCGGGTCGGGACGACAACGATTCCTCCGCCCTCGACCGCCTGTGCTGCGGCTTCGAGGTCTTCGGGACCGATGACACGCATGGGCTACTCCTTGTCGACTGCGGGCTGCGAGGTGGCGGTGAGAGGCGGATAGTCGAGCCATGGGTCGCGCAGGGCTTCGAGGCGGCGGCGGGGGTGGTCCGGGTGGGAGACGCGGAAGTAGGCCATCACCCTGGGGAACGGGGTGAGGTTCCGTCCCACCGAGTGCGGGATGAGGTGGTGCATGAGCAGGACGTCGCCGGGGGCGCCGAGCAGGGGCACCCCCCGCTCGTGGTCGACCTCTGGGGGCACCTGTTCCGTCATACCGAGCGACCACTGAGTCCGGAACCAGTCCGCCATGGTGTGGTGACCGGCCGGCCGGTAGTGCAACGCACCGTCCTGCGCGCTGCTCACGTCGGACAGGATGACCCCGACGAGGAGCGAGAAGGTACGCAGTTCTCGCGGATCGAGGTGAGGGCAGGAGACCCCGTCCACGTGCATCGCCTTCTCCGGCTGCGCGTCGGGGAACTCCGACTCGGGCACTCGGATCTGAATCTGGGCGGTGGTGACGGGGAGGGTGTCCCCGAGGAGGTCGGTGGCGAGTTCGGCGGCGTCCGTCTCCCTGTACAGGGCGAGGATGTCGGGGTGACTCCCGAGTTCAGGGGCGAAGGTGCGCTGGCTGTAGGCCGGGATGTCGCTGGCTTTCAGGTCGCGGTACCACGTCCCGACCAGGGAGGTGGCGCGTTGTACGAGCGCGGGGGCGACCAGTGCACGGCGTGTGAGCACGCCGTCGTGTTTGAACGTGTCCTTTTCCTCAGGTGTGAGGGGCACAGTGCCTCCGTAGGGTCTGCGACGGCCCATGAGACGTGGCCGTGTCGATGCGGTCGAGGACGTGCGTACTGGCGTCGAGCGCTGCGGTGAGGAGCTTCTGGCCCACTTCCAGGGTGGCCTTGCGCGGATCGCCGCCGATGACGCCGTCGGTGGCGAGCGCGGGGTCGTCGGAGGTCCAAGGCCAGGTGACGCCCCGATCGAGTACGAGCTGGCCGATCGCCCGGCGCTGGCCGGGGTCGGGGAACGCCTCGCTCGGCAGCAGGTCCAGTCGGACCCGGTCCGGGTCGAGGGCGAGCATGAGGGCGGTCTCCAGCGTCCCGGCATGCACCTCGGGCAACTCGCTGTCGAGCGGAATGCGGCCGACGGCGAGTGCGGTCGGGTGCAATACGCAGGTGGTAACGCCGTGGGAGTGGCGGAGCTGGTGGACGACCGCTTCCAGCACGCCGCGGCTGCCGCCGTGGCCCTTGATGAGGAGCACGGAGCCGACACGCATGGAGCGGGTGTGCTTGGTGACGAGCGTGGTGATCAGCGTGGCGTACAGGTGGACGGCCAAGGTGATGGTCCCCGGCGTCCGAGCGTGTTCGGGCGAAAGGCCGTAGGGGACGGCCGGTCCTACCCAGAGGTCGTACCGGCCCGTCACATGCGCGGCCAGGCGGTGGGCGAAGCGCTCGGCGATGACGGTGTCGGTGTCCAGGGGCAGGTGTGGGCCGTGCTGTTCGACCGACCCGAGCGGCAGGCAGAGGACGGACCTCTCGCCGAGCTCGGCCGCCACGCGAGGTGCGGTGAGCGCGGTGAACGCCCGTCTGGTGCTGTCGGTCGTCACCTCCTGCTCCGTTGCCCGAAGCGGATCAGGAACTCGTTCTCCTCCGGGAAGATGTCGTGCTCGCTGAAGTCCGTGAGCCGCTCCTTGACTGCGGTCTCGAATTCCGGCAGTCGGTCGCCGAAGAGCTGGGGTGCGGCGAAGGAGGTGGAGTAGAGGTAGCCGAGGATGCTCTCAGTGGTCCAGGTGCGGTGGACGGGAATCCGGGCCTCCTCGACCTGGTCGAAGGGCGACTCCTCCATGATCTCGCTGTAGGGGCGGTTGTGGTGCTGGAAGGTGCCGGAGCCGGCGCGCCGCTCCTCGCCGAGAAACGTCTTGATGACGTCCCGGACGGCCTCCTTCCAGGGGCTGGTCGCGGTCCAGAAGCTGCTGTCGCCGAAGATGGCCACGACACCGTCGGGGGCGACCTGGTCGTTCAGGCGGGCCAGTACGGCGGCCTGGTCGAGCCAGTGGAACGCGCGGCAGATCGTGACCAGGTCGGCCTTCCAGTCAGCGGGCGGCACGAAGCCCTCGGCCGTGCTCTCGACAAGCGACAGGCGCGTGCCTCCAGGCAGCTTCGGGCGCAGCGCCGACTCCGCCGCGGCGAGCATGGCGGCGTCATTGTCGATGGCGATGATGTCGTCGAATCGGCGGAGCAGCGCCTCAGCGACCAGCCCGGTGCCGGTGCCGACGTCCAGCAGGCGACGTGGACCGCCGGTCCGGGTCGGAGCGGCCTGGTCCAGGGCCGCGGCGACGTCTTCCGGGATACCGGGGCGGAACTGGCGGTAGTAGCCGGCGGTTCCGGTGAACAGGCTCATGTGGCGCTCCGTGGTGCGAGGTGCTGAATGTGCGCGGCGGCCGCCGCCAAGTCGTTGGCGACGAGCACACCGTGGTCAACGAGCAGGGACTCGTCGGGGACCTGCCTTCCGCGCGAGATCCACACGGCCCGCGCTCCTGCTTCGATGGCACCCACGATGTCGCACGTCCAGTCGTCACCGACGTGGATCAGGCCACTTGGGTCCGTGCGGAAGTGGTCTGTCACGGCCTGGAAGGCGCGGCGATCGGGCTTGGCGTGGCCGATTCGGCAGGACGGGAAGAAGTAGCTCACCCACGGGGAGAGGAGTGTGCGCATTCCGTCGATGTCGGCGTCGACGCAGGTCACGTTGGAGAGGGTGATGACGGTCGCTACGGCACTGATCCGGCGCAGGGCATCGGTGGTACCGGGGTAGAGGCTGAACGGGGCCGGCGCCACATCGCGTGGGAACGTCTCCGCCGGCACCTGGATAGCCTCGCAGACCTCGTGCACCACGGAGTCGGTCAGGACCGGGCGGGTGTGGAGGCTGGACCGAAGGATCTCGCGGGTACGCGCGTGAGGTAGCGGTGACGCTTCGACCAGCCGCATCGTCAGGCCGGGGCCGCTGGCCATACCCAGGGTGCCCCCGACGTCCACGGAGACCAGCAGTTCGGTTCGTGTCGTCACTGGGTCCTCCCCGTGGTGGTCGGGAGCGCGGAGACGACGGCTTCGATACGGGCCTGCCGGACGTCCGGGGTGGTGGCTTCCGAGAGGAACGTGAGGACGTACCGCAGCTCCGCTTCGTCGAGTGCGTCGAGTAATCGCCCTTCCTGATCGGCGGCGGCGTTGAGGTCCGGTGGGACGCTGCGGGGACGCAGTCCGTGCGGCAGGTGGAGTCGGCCGTGCCAGTGCTCGCCGTCAACCGATGCCGGAAAGCCGTTCGTGGGCCGCAGGACGGTGATGTCGTCCAGGGTTAGGATGCGCACGGGGACGGACGAGTCCGCCATGTCGAGGCTTCCCGTAAGGAAGGTGTCGTGGCCGTCGAGTCGTCGCGACAGGCGGAGCAGGGGCCCTTCCGGGCTGTGGACAACCGTGCCCTCGACAGGGACGTTCAGTGGGGCGCTGGGCATGCTGTGCTCCTTGGTGCGGCGCCGAGACCAGGGGTGTCGGGCAGGCGGATATGGCCGTTCTCGGGGCGGAGCGGTGCCTCGTAGAGGCGTTGGCGACCGGGCTCCCACCGCAGCCGGTACTCGACGGCCGGGACGGCGTCGGGGTAGGCGGCGGCGAGGTGGATGCCGGGCAGGAATGAGCGGCCGTGCGGGTATACGGGGACGCCTTGGGCCTGAGCGACCGGGATGATCTGTGCAGCTCGGGTCAGACCGCCGCATCCGACGGCGTCGAGGATCAGGGCGCTGGGCCGTATGTACTGGATCAGTCCGGCGGGGTCTTCGTCGCAGTGCGCGCGTTCGCCTACTGCCAGCGGCAGCGACGTCGCCGCGAGGAATTCGTAGGTGTTCGCGTCGTGACGCGGGAGCGGGTCCTCCAGCCAACGAAGGCAAGCGGGATCGGCGGCCTGCGTGAAGGCCAGAGCCACGGCCGGTGTCCAGGTGCCGACCGCGTCGACCGCGAGCGGCGCGCCGAGCGCGTTAGAGCAGCGCTCGACCGCTTGGGCCATGCGGGCCGCTGCTTCCCTCGACGGGTCGGCCGGATCGCGACGAAGCCCCCACTTGCTGAAGCTCCAGCCGCCGGCCATGACGCTGGTCAGTACGTCCGGACTGTTGATGCTGCTGAGGTCCTGAGTGAGCCAGGAGGCATACGCCGGGACGAGCGGCCGGGGGGCTGCGGTGGTGAGGAGTTCAGCCACCGTGCGCCCGGCGAGTCGGCCGTGGAGGCCCCAGACGGCGCAGTCGACCGTGCCGACCGCCCACGAGGCAACATCGGACGGATACCCGCGGGATGCAGCCCACAGCTCGTCCAGCAGACGAGCATGGTCGGTAACCAGTGCGTCCTTCGTCTCGGAGGCTAGTACGTCGTTCACGTAACGTCCCACGCGTTCCCGGACCGGGCCGTACCAGCCGACCGCGTTCCCAGCGCGGACGGCGACGAAGAAGGTGTCGTCTCCGGCGGCCGCGGGCTGCTTCGTCTGGACCACGTGCAGGTCCTGGATGGTCCACGATCTCATCGGAGCACCTCCCGGAAGGCCAGAAGGAGGTCGGCAGCCCGCTCGACTCCCGTCACGTCCATGCCCATGGCGCGAGCGAGATCGCGCTGCGGCATCGGACCGGCGGGCTCCTGCCAGCCGATGACGTCGACGGGGCGGCGGAGCCTTCCCGACAGCAGGCCCCACACGGCCGCCGGGTGGCCGAGAGTGAGGATGAGAACGGGGGCATGGGCACCGAGGTAGTGCTCGATCTCGCGGCCGTTCAAGCCCCGTGGCCACACGCTTGGAGCACCGAGGACGGTGAGGTCCAGCAGATTGACGACTCGGATCCGGCACTGGTGACGTACGCGAATGCGGTCGACGGCTTCCGTGGCCACGGCAGCGGGGATGTCTCCTGCTGTCACGATCGTCAGGTCGGGTTCGTCATCGTTGCTGAGGTGTGACCACACCGCGAGCCCACGGCTCTGTTCCTCGGCAAGGTAACCCTCCGGGTGGGGAGTGCGGCTGTGCTTGCCGGTGATGATCAGGTTGGCGCGGTCCACGGAGTCGAGCGCCTCGTCCAGGACTGCCGCCGTCCGAGCTGGGTCCGCCGGCGTCAGCACGTGAACTGCAGGGGCGCCCAGTCCCAGCAGGGCGGTGGCGAGGGATGGGTCACCGTGCGTGTGGACGTTGTGCCAGCCGTAGGAGGTCAGGAGGACGTTGAGGCTGGGCAGGCCCCGAGCGCCGTCCAGGCGTCGCTGCTTGATGTGCCCCACCAGGCCGCTCGTGAGCAGAGGGGCGAAGCTCTCGTACGACACGAGCAGGCCCCGTCGCCCGCTGGCAGTCCAGCCGGCGAGCCACTCCAGCAGCACCTCCTCCGCCAGCAGTTCGTGAGTCCATCGCTCACCCGCCAGGTCGGGGAGACGGTTGGAGGCGAGTTCGTCGGGGCTGAGGAGCAGGAAGTCTCCTCGGTCGGCGTGCTGCCGGACGGTCCCGGTGACCGCGCTTGCGAACGAAACCGCACTGACCGCCCCTGGGGCAGCGGGAGTTGCCGACCGTCCGGAGGGAAAGGAGCACCAGCGAACCCGAGCGACGGCTTCGGCAAGAGGCCCTCGGCAGTGCCCGTTCGCGTCGAAGAGCTGCGAAGGACGGTAGGAGGCCAGCCAGTCATCGAGCTGCGCCAGTTGTTCCGCGTCGGCGCGCGGATTCGTCAGGGGTGTCTTGTGCAGGGCAGGCGTACCGAGGAGCGTCTGGCTGCCGAGGGCAACGGGGCCGGTCCATCCCTTGACGCAGCGCAGGACGAGAACCGTGGAACGGTCCTGCAGGGTGGACTCCATGGCGCCCCACAGGGCGGCTTGAAAGGCGGCGTGCTCAGTTGGCGATCCGGTGGTGACATGGACGATCTCGGCTTCCCATCCGAGGCCGGCGAAGTACGCGCGAAGGCGGTCGTCGTTCAGCCGTCCGAGCAGAGACGGACCGCCCATGCGGTAGCCGTTGACGTGCACTATGGGAAGGACTGCGGTGCCGGCGAGGTCTCGGTGCGCGAGCCAGGCGCCTGCGGTGGTCGGGGTCTCGCACTCGCCGTCGCCGATCACCGGGACGACGATCCGGCCGGGAGCGTCCAGGGCGGCTCCTTGGGCGAAGGGCAGGCAGCCGCCGAGGCGTCCGCCGAGGAAGGTACCTGCGGGAAGCGCCGGGGTGACCTCGGCTCCCAGCCCATCCACGTCGGGGAATGATTTGGAGAGTCGTCGCAGACCGTCGGCGTCCGGTCCGAAATCGGCGCGCAGTTTGCCAAGCTCGCCCGTGACCCAGGAGGCGGAGATCTGGGCGACGCCGGCGTGCCCGGCGCCGAGCAGCGGCACGAGGCCGACTTCTTCTTCGAGGGACCCGGCGGCAAGAGCGAGGTGGGACAAGGCCCAGGCGGTGCCCGGCACGGTTCCCCAGTGGCCCGAGGGGCGCGGCTTCACGTGTTCGACGGCGAGCGGCTGGCTGAGCAGGACGTTGTCCTGTAGGTGGAGTTGGCACACCGAGGTGTAGCAGATGGCTCTCCACAGGGCGTCGGACAGAACGGCATTGCCCTCCATCACGCGCCGACCAGGGACTCGTCAGCGAAGGTGAAGTACCACAGAGGGCGGTAGCACTCCCATGCCGCGGGTCGCAGGCCGGAGGGCTTCATGATCTTCTCAATCTCGTTGCGGGCGCGGAGGTAGTACTCAAGTTCCTGGGCTCCCGGGACGCGCAGGCCGGCCATGATGCGGTTGTGGGCCTGGTAGACCTGGAAGTTGGGGAACTCGGTCACGTACGGCGCAAGGGCCTCGACACCGGTGCGGAGCGCGTCGAGGTCGTCCAAGCCCGCGATGTACGTGAACGACGTGCTGTGGCCGGCGGCGACCGCCCGCCTCAGCACTGCCGGCATCCAGGTGGTCGTCAGCACCGCTTTGCTGGCCTTCAGCAGCAGGTCGCGTCGGGTGAAGCACTCAGCAGTGAGCCGGAGAACGAAGGGGCCGACGTCGGCAAGCTCGTCGAACGCCTGCCTGGAGCGCAGCACTGAGGTGAGGAAGCCGAGGCGGGCTTCAATGCCGTACTCGGCGAGTACCGAGCGCAGAGCCCGCAGATGGTCGACGGCCGCGGGCTCCCGCTCGAAGCATCCGGTGGAGACAGTGACCTCTCGGACTCCCGTCAGATCCCGCCGCGGGTGTTGCTCGCGCAGCGCGGCGAGGAGTTCTCGGAGGTCCTGTTCCTCCGACAGCCGCGGGTCTGCCGCCGCTTCCAGTGTGTTGGGGCAGAAGGCGCAGCCCACGCAGCGACTCCGGGCGTTCGGGTTGAGCGTCAAGGCGGTGCCGGCGCCGCGGAAGTAGCCACCGACCGCCTCATCCGCATCGACACGCTCCACGAAGCCGAGCGGCGACTCGCCCAGCAGCAGTTGCCCGTCAATCAGTCGGAAGGGCGACGCAGCCGCGTTCAGCGGGACGATGAGCTGCCAGCGCACCGACGGCGCGCTGTCCAGCCGCACCTGCAGGCGGGCGCGGTGACGCGGCGCTTCCCCGTCGATTCCGTGGAGGTTGATCGCGATGAGCAGGGCGTCTTCGACCGGCACCCCGTACCTCTGCGCGAGTCGCTCCACGTCCGCGAGCGTGGACGTCGCGCCTGCCTGTCCGCCGAGTAAAGCTCTCACGCGCGTGCTCCATCCATGAGGCAGGAGAGGGGACGGCACGTCGGTGGGACGCGGGAGACGCTCCGCCGACGGCTCCCAAGAGCGTGCCGTCGTACGGCAGGACGGCGAACCACACGCAGGGACTTCTCGCGGACGTCCCGGGACGATTTCAGCAGACGGCGTGAGCCAGCGACCGTAGTCGCTGCATCAGGTCGGTGACGTCCGTGAGGTCAGCGAGCACGGTGCTCGCTCCGGCCTCCCTCAGTTCGTCCGCGCTGTGGACGCCAGAGGCCACGGCGATTACGTGCCCGCCGGAGTCGAGGGCGGCCTGGACATCACGTGGGGTATCGCCGATCAGGACCACGGGCGTCTCGGCCGGGGTGCCATAGGCGGCGTGGACACGGGCCCGTGCGACGTCGACCAGATCAGCCCGGTCTGTTGCGTCCGCTCCGTACGCCCCGCACTCGATATCGACCAGTCCGTCCAGCCCGAAAGCCCTCAGCTTGACTCGGGCATTCGCCTGAACGTTTCCGGTGAGGACCGAAGAAATCATGCCGGGCTCGGCCGCCACTGCGGCGAGTGCCTCGCTGGCACCGGGAAGCGCCCGGCCACGACGGGCGAGATCAGCCTCCCGCGCCGCGCCGGCGGCCTCCAGCGCGGGCTGGATCAACGCCCACTCCGGCGGCTCCATCCCGTGGTCCCGGAACATCCCCGCGATGATCAGTCGATCAGTCCGGCCCTCGGTACGGGCCGGATGGTCGGCGGCACGGCCGGCGACGCCTTCGAACGCGGCGGCGTAGATCTCTTTGCTGACGCCGGAGTTCTCGATGAGGGTGTGGTCGATGTCCCAGAGCACGATCAGTGGCACGGGGCCAGCGTAGGCGTACGAACAGTTCCGGCCACAACCGCGTCCAGCGGGCTCATCGCACTTGCGGCCTGCTGTCACGGTCCGGTTGGCTTGCCTGGGTGAATGAGCGACTGCGTTCCGCACTCGTGCAACGTGGCCTGACCGTGGAGGAGTTGGCAGCAGCCTGCTCCGTGGACCCCAAGACGGCCAGCCGGTGGGTCGGTGGCCGGGTCCCCCACCGCCGGCACCGTTGGACGGTCGCGAACCTGCTGCGGGTCGACGAGACATACCTGTGGCCGGACAGTGTCCAGGGGGCTCAGCGGCTTGGTCCGGCCCGCTCGGAACTCGTCGATACCTACCCCAACCGAGCGAGCGTTCCCCGGGACGTGTGGCTGGCCTTGCTCCTGGGCGCCATGAAGCAGGTTGACGTACTCGTCTTCTCAGGGACCTTCTTCGCGCAGACGAACCCACACATCGCGAGGATGCTCCAGGAAAGGGCACAGGCAGGCGTTCGCGTTCGGCTGTGCTTCGGTGATCCGGACGGAGAGGCGGTCCGTGTCAGGGGCAGGGAGGAGGGCATCGGAGACACGCTCGCGGCCAAGATCAAGGCGTCCCTCACGTACTATCGCGACCTCGTCGGCTATCCGGGCTGTGAGGTGCGCCTCCACGACACAACGCTCTACAACTCGATCTTCCGATACGACGACCACCTCATGGTCAACCCGCATGTCTGGGGCCAGCCGGCGAGCGCGAACCCGATACTCCAGCTCCGCAACACAGACGGCGAGGAGTGGTTCCAGCGGTACGGCGACAGCTTCGAGGCCGTGTGGGCATCCGCGCGCCCCTGGGCGCCAGACAGGCAGGAGTAGCACCATCGTGGGCAGGACCGAGTACTACCACGACCCAAAGGCCCCCAAGGCCAACACCCTCATCCCCGCCAGCAACCTGCTCGTGGTCGACGACGAAGGCGCCATCCTCCTCCAGCGACGCCGCGACACCGGCCAGTGGGCCCTGCCCGGCGGAGCCCAGGACATCGGCGAGAGCCCGGCACAGTGCGCCGTCCGCGAGTGCGAGGAGGAGACCGGCATCGTCGCGGAGGTCACCGGCTTCCTCGGCGTCTACTCCAATCCGGACCACATCATCGAGTACACCGACGGCGAGATCCGACAGCAGTACGAGGCCGTGTACATCGGCCGCCCCGTCGGCGGCAAGCCCACAGTCAACGACGAGGCCGACGGCGTGCGCTGGGTCCACCCGGACGACCTGCACACGCTGGACATCCACCCGAGCATGCACGAGCAGATCGGCCACTACCTCACTGGGGCCTACCCCTACCTCGGGTGACGGCTCGCATTCACAGCTCGACGTCGACCTCGACCGCGGCCGCCCGCACCCGATTCACACTCGCGTGGATGTGCGGCGCGGCCCGGCGAATGAAACGCCCCACCACGCTGTCCTCGCCGTAGCGGCCCAAGATCTCATGCAGCCGCTCACGGGGCGTCGTTCGCAGGCCGTCTGGCGTCGTGGTCATGTCGCAGTGGACCAGCGCGTCCACCAGAAGCGGATCACTCAGGCGGGGAAACTCGTCGGCCAGCTCATCTCGTAGGCCACGCTCCTCGGCTTCCAGCAGGGCGTACGAGTGGTTCGCGACCAAGCGGACAACCCGGTCCTCCGCAGTGTGCACGTCCCGGAGGTACCGTGCCCCGTCCAGCGGATGGAATCCGGTAGCGACAAGCGGGGGCACATAGCCGATGTCATGCAGCACCGCAGCGGCCTCCAGTACCTCGGCGCTGTTACCGACCAACGGCGCCAGCATCCGGGCGCAGGCAGCAACGCCCTGCGTGTGTGCCCACCTGCGCGGAAGGCTGCTACTCAGCAGTTCGCCAGCCAGTTCGTACGCCCAGTCAACCTCGGTCGTCGCCACGTGGGGAGGATAGGGCAGCAACGGCGAGGCCGTCCTGGGCATCCGGTGTCGTGCGCAACGGCGAAGATCGGACTCTGCGAGAGACATCGGACTCTGCGGGAGTCACCGAAGATATGGCCGTCATGTTCGCCGAGCCCAGCTCCCTGTGGTGGGTCCCCGACGGGTACGCGATCGCACTTGCCGTCAGCCGGTGGCCGGACGGAGCCGCTGTGTGCACCGGGGACATGGATGCTGGCGCAGTCCGCCGCTCCGCCGGCGTCGTTGCGGCCGCTCGCGTCACTCTCTACGTCAGCCCCGCGAACACCGCCCCCGCTACCAGCGCCCCCACAATTGTCCCCGCGGTGACCTGCGCAGGCGTGTGGTCGCGCAGCGCGATACGGGACCAGCCGACGACTGCAACGGGTATGAAGCCGAGGAGCATCCAGGGGCCGTAGATGACTGCGGCGATGGCGACTGCGCCGGCGGAGACGGCCTGGTGGACGGAGATCTTCCAGGCGACGGTTATCACCGCGAGGATGGCCAGGGTGGTCATCATCGTGACCGTCAGGGCGATCAGGCTGGTCGGACCGCTGAAGAGGGCGATGAGCGCGATGCCGATGAGGACGGACGCGATGATGACAGCCATGACGAGGAGGCGGGCGTTGCGGGCGCCGACGTTGCGGTCGTCCCAGCGGCCACGGCGGATGCCGGAGTCTATGAAGAGCATCGGGATGACCGCGGCGAAGAGGATCGTGATCAGGCTCCAGCCGAGGCCGGCGTAGCGATGGGCGTGCCAGCCGGTGAGGAGACTGACGAGGACGATCCACGTCTTGGGGTGGAGCCACTCGCTGATGGCGTGTGCGACTGGACGCGCCTGGTGGGGTTTGGCGGCCGGGGAGGCAGTGGCGGCGTCGGTGGCAGCGGGCCGGGCGGCGGTCGTGGGGGTGGTGCTCATACGGTGGTCGTCGCCTTCGCGAGGTTGAGGCGCGCGGCCGCCTGGGCGGCGAAGGCGCGGGTTTCGGGGGTGTTGTAGGCGGTGCTGACGCGGCGCAGCCAGTCGAGTTCGGCCTGGAAGCCGGGGTGGTCGACGGTGGGTTCGGGGTGGTCGCCGCGGTAGGCCTTGGTGGGGGCGAGGGTTGCGGCGGTGGCGAGCCATGCGGCTTCGGCCCGGGTGTCCTGTGCTGTCGGGTTCGGCGTCAGTCGGCGGGCATGATCGCGTGCCTCGTCCTGGAGTGAGGCAGGAACTCGCTCGGACAGGGCGAGGATGGCGTCCTCGATCTCGACGATGCGTCGCCTCAGCCTGCGTTCTACGCGACGCCGAGGAAGTTCGTTGTGCAGGACGACGTGGGGCGCCGCAGCGGTGAGGCCCCTCCACAGGGGTGCGAGGTCGCGGAGGGCTCGCCATTGGTGGGCGGCGCGGGTGGCGACGGAAATGGGGGCCAGGCAGCTGCCCAGCGCGATGCACACGATGGCTGCCATCTTCAAAAGGTCGCACACGCCTTCATACCGCGCGGCCGTGGTGTCCACGGGCGGCGTACCGAAACAGGCGCCGATGTAGCAAAGACGTACGAGGGAATAGCCGATGCCCAGTCCGCAGCCGATGCCGAGGAAGGTGTGGCCAGCACGGACCCATCCGTCGCGCGCGTGGCGTGCCGCGTAGAGGAAGAACCAGGTCGCGGCGGTCATGGACAGACCGATGTAGACGGTGAAGACAGCCACGTGGGCGATGGCCCAGGGGGAGTCGGCGTTGGACTCCAAGTACTCCAGATAGCCCGGGCGGTCGGGGGCGAGCAGGAAGGTGACCACCATCGCCGTGTAGCTGACGGTCTGCACGACGAGGCGAGTGCGGCCGAAGAACCCCTCAGGCCTGACGATGGCGATGACGAAGCCGAGGACCGCGGAGGCCGAAACCGCTCCGAACAGGTGCTTGGCCAGGTAGGCGGAGTTCGCCACGCCCGTGGTGGTGTCGACCCAGTCCGCGACTTGTGGGACCTCGAAGGTCATGGCCAGGGCGAGGGCGGCGAAGGCGAGGCACAGGGTGCGTTGCTTGGCGCTGTGCCGCAGGGAGGGCATGCGCCAGAGAAAGACGGCCCACAGCAGGGCCGCTACGAGGAAGTGCATCACGAGCGGTTCCTGCGGGGGTGGGTGAGGGCGGCGTCGACGCGGCAGGGGATGGCGTCCGGACTGGTGGCGCGCTGGGCGTCGAGAAGGTCGCGGAAGATCTCCGGAAGCAGGGTCGCGATGAGCTCGGCGTCCTGCTCCATCTGCGTGCTGTAGGCGGTCCGCCCGAAGGCGGACGCCACCGCTTCTTTGTCGATGTCCTGCGGCAGGGCCGCCAGGAGGTCGCTGAAACCGCTGCTGCTGTCGTGCTCGAGCAGGAGGTGGCCGAGTTCGTGGCGGATGACCTGGTTGCGGTGGTGCTCGCTGACCGCGGCTGCGTGGAAGATGAAGTCGCTGGACTCGGATGCGATCCAGAGCCCGCACGGCACGTCGGTACCGCCCAGTTCCGGCAGTGCCTGGACGAACAGGTCGCGTCCGCGGGCTTTGGACAGCTCGGTGCAGAACTCGTCCAGGCTGAACGGGTCGGGTATGCGTACTCCGGCCAGATTTCTCAGGCACTGCGCGCGGAGCCGCTCATCTCGTTGGCGCGCATGGCGCCGCGCGTCCCGCTTTCGCCGGGACGGTATCCATCCGTACATGCTCAGGGTGTTTCCTTGCTGACTGCGGTGCCGCTGCCTGCGGTATCGCTGGGCGTCGCGCGGCTGGCGCACGTGATCACATTCGTCTCGGCGCAGTGGGGTCTCGTTGTTCCGGCCCGATGAGTTGGCCCCCTCAGGGGGACGACTCAGGTGCCGTCCTTGGGGGCCTCGAGCCCCTCCGCTTTGCGGACCTGGTCCAGGACCGCCTCGATGACCCGCAAACCGTCCGGGGACAGACCTTTGGCCCGGAAGGCGATGCTGCGCACGCCTTCCGACTTGAACCGGTCGAGGAGTGCCAGGCCCTGTACGACCTCTTGTTCCTGCTCCGCGGTCTTCTCGTCGAGGAAGTAGTTGATGTTGACGCGGAAGAAGCGGGCCAGTGAGTCGAGCGTCTTGATGGTGGGGTTGTCGTTCTCTCCCGAGCGCGTCTGTCCGATGGTGCTGGGGGAGACCTTGCGCCAGCCGGACTCGGCGATGACACGCGAGACCTTGGCATGCGTGTACGGCTCCCCGGTGTCCGGGTCGAGCCGGCTCTCGAACAGCGCGTTCAGCCGCCGGCGTACCTGTGCGGCGAGGTCACGCCCCACACGGTCGTCGTCCGGTGGCAGCGGATCGGTCTGTCTGGGCATCGCACTCCTATCCCCTCTTCCAGCTCACGGTACTTCACTGCTGTGATGGGTTCAGAGGGGGGTCCCTGCAGCACTCTGCTGTTGACAGGAGGCCGATAGTAAAGCGTATGTTCGTCCTTGTGGATCACAAAATAATGTTGCGTCGAGCGGGAAGCCCTGGTCGGAGCAGCTTGAGCAGCACCGAGAGGCGCGGGATGGTTCCCGTCGTCCGCAGCGTGAGGCGGCCTGTCACTCGCGCATGAAACGCCGATGCCCAGGAGCGGCCACTCCCGGGCACCCAGCGATTTCGATCACTGGCCCCGGCAAGGGCCCCGATCACATCAATGCCGTCCCGAGCCTCCGTATGGGCAGTACGGGACGACACCTCACCGGAGAGTCTTGCATGTTGCTAGCCCTACGTGAAAGGCCCGGCCTCCTCGGCCAGGGACAAAGCCTCCCGCCCATCCGCGCGGATCTGCGCGGCTGCGCGATCGGGGGTACTTCCTGATGGCGCGCATTCGTACGGTCAAGCCGGACCTGTTCGTCAACGAACGGGTCGCAGCCTGCTCGGTCACCGCGGTCGTCACATACATCGGCCTGTTCACCCAGTCCGACGACCACGGGAGGCACCGGGACAACCCGGCGATCATCGCCGGCCTCCTCTGGCCGCTGCGCGCCGAGCACACCCCCGTACACGTGGAGGAAGACCTCCAACAGCTCGCCGACGGCGGCCTGATCTGCCGGTACAGCGGCTGCGACGGCAAGCGGTACCTCCACATCACCGGCTGGTACGAGCACCAGAAGATCGACCGGCCCAGCCAGTCACGCCTTCCGGTGTGTGTCGCTCATCACGGCGATAAGCGGTGCGGCCCTTGTAAGGGAATCTGCGTCGAGGCCGGCGCGAGCCCCCAGGGAGGCCTCGCTGAGACCTCGTCGAACCATCGACGAGCCTTCGACCCGAGTCCTGCACCATCCGCGGGCTTGCCCGGCGACCGCACCGCAGCGCTGCCCGTCCCCGGGAACGGGCAGCCTGCCGACCGGGAGGCGTCCGGCGGCCAGGGCAAGGAAGCCGCAGGTCAGGGCCGTATCGGTGAGGTCTCGTCGAATGTTCACCGAGGGTTCGACGAGGCTTCGACGTCCGGATCCAGGATCTTGGATCCTGGATCTTCTTCACCTACGGGGCGCACAGCGCCTGGCGCCACCACGGCCGCGGATCTCCTCGCCGGGTACGTGACCTCCTGCGCCCAACGCCCGCCGGGCGATGTCCTCGGACACCTCGGCCGCCTGCTGAAGAAGCTGCTCGCCGAAGGCATCGCGGTGGAGCACATCCGCGCCGGTCTCGCCCGGTACGCCGAGATCCAGGGCCATCCCTCCCGGCTGCCGAGCCTGGTGAACGACGCCATGAACGCCTGCGTCCCCGCCCAGGCCGCATCCCGGACCGGTACGGCCCACCAGGCGTGGACCAACCCGACAGACGCTGTTGTCGCGTACGCGGAGGAGCTGTGATGAGCCGCGAGCCCGAACTCTTTGGCGCAGGAGCCCTCCAGCGACTGCAGCGGATCCTCGCGGCCCGTGGCATGAACCCGCAGAACCTTCCCGAGGCCCCGGTCGACGCCGAGACGTACACCCCGCTGGGCCTGCTGGATGCACGGATGCCCCCGCGCTATCGGTCCGCCCGCGTCGATCACCCCGAGGTGCTGGCCTGGACCCGCGACGTGATCGCCCGGGCCAAGGCACCCAACCCCGGCGCGCGACGGCAGATCACCACCGGCCCCAGCCTGCTCCTGGCCGGCGTCACCGGCGCGGGCAAGACCCACCAGGTGTACGGCGCGGTCCGAACCCTCGTCGAAGCGGGCATCGCAGTCAGGTGGCGGGCCACCACGGCCGCCGACCTCTACGCCGACCTGCGTCCACGCCCCGGCCATGACACCGAACGCCAACTCGAGACGGTCAGCCGCTGCCCGCTGCTGATCCTTGACGACCTCGGCGCGGCCAAGACCTCGGAGTGGGTCGAGGAGATCACCTATCGGCTGATCAACCGCCGGTACAACCTGATGCTCCCCACGCTGATCACGACCAACCTCGCCATGCGCGACCTTCGCGGACACCTCGGGGACCGCGTCGCCTCCCGGCTCGCCGAGATGACCACCCGCGTCACCTTCGAGCCCGTCGACCGCAGACGCCAGCCCCACCCCGCCTAACCTGCCGCAGGCCGCCACGCCGGGCCGCGCCGCCAGAGCGCCACCCCGTGTACTTCCCGACCCAGCGCACCTCTCCGCCGACGCCCACGGCGCGCGGAGGGCGATCGGAGCAACCAGTATGATCCCCACGACGTTCAGCCCTGCCCGCCACCGGTCGCTCGGCGACCACACCTGGCAGGACCAGGCCGTCTGCCGAAGCACTGAGTACAACCCGGTGGACCCCGAAATCTTCTTCCCCGAGCCCGACGAGACCGCCTGGATCACCGCGGCGAAGTCGCTGTGCGGCCAGTGCCCGGTCCGCCGCACCTGCCTGGACGCCGCCCTTGAAGGCGGCGACACCCACGGCGTCCGGGGAGGAATGACAGAGGAGGAGCGCGCACCGCTGCACGAGAAGCTCGCCAGCCGCCTCGACTACAGCCGCGTCAACGCCACCATCGCTGGGCGTGACGTCCACCTCACCAAGGCCGAGCGACGCGCAGTCGTCCACGCCGCCTACCGGCACGGCCTGTCCGAACAGCGCCTGGCTTGGCTCCTGAAGGTCACCGAGGAGCACGCCCAGAAGCTGTACCGTGAGACCCGCCGGGCCCTTCGCAACCGAGACCTGAAGAAATCGCCGCAGGCCACCGCGCCTTCCGAGACCGACGGCGAGCGCTTGGGCCGCGAAGACTTCGGGGCGGCGGCGTGACCATCGCGAACGCGTCCAAGACGGCGCACATCACCGGATGGGACCGCGCGGTCGTCATCGCCCTCGGCGGCGCGGGATGCGCCCTGAGCTACGACGCCCTCCAGCAGATGGCCATCGCCATCCACGTCCGCGGTTTCCTGACGTACCTCTTCCCGCTGGTGATCGACGGCTTCATCGCCTACGGCATCCGAGCCCTGCTGGTCCTGCGCGACGCGCCCCTGCGCGCCCGGCTCTACGTCTGGACGCTCTTCGGTACGGCCACCGCCGCCAGTATCTGGGCCAACGCGCTGCACGCGGTCAGGCTCAACGAGGAAGCTGCCCCGGTCACCGGCCTGAGGCTCGGGGACACGGTGGTCGCGGTGCTGTCCACCGTCGCCCCGCTCGCCCTGGCCGGAGCGGTCCACCTGTACATCATCATCGCCCGAGGGCCGGTCAAGGACAGTGACCGAGAGGACCGCGACGACCTCGGTCAGACCGGTCACCTCAATCAGGCCGGCCAGGTCGACCACCCCGAACGCTTCCCGGTCACTCGGACTGACCGGCCCGGTCCGCGGAAGCCGCAGGCCGGTCAGGTCAGCGCCGGACAGCCGGTCACTTCCCTGACCGACCGGCCGAGACTGTCCCTGGACAAGCAGAGCACGGGCCACCGGTCACTGACCGAGGACAACCCCCCTGCGGGCAGCACCGGCCCGGACACCGGTCACAACGACCAGGAGCACAAGGCCGCTGACCTGCACGGACAGCCGGACACCGCGTCGCAGGTCACTGACCGCCCGGTCGGCACCGAGCCGGTCACCGGCGCCCCGGACAGTCGGCAGCCGGTCACTGCCCGCCCGGTCACCCCGCCCCAGGTCAGTGACCGGGACACCAGGTCAACCCGTGACCGACGGCCTGACCCGGAGCTGCTGGAGATCGCCCGGTCAGCGGTCAGGGCCGAGGACAAACTGACCCGCAAGGTGGTCGCCCAAGCAATCCGCGGTCAGCAGATCCCGCTGTCCAGCGACACGCTGACCGCCCTGATGGTCCAGCTCCGCCAGCACCACGGACAGACGGTCACCTCCTCCCGGAACTGACCGCACGCCCCCATGGGAGGTGACCGAGCCGGACACCTCGGCCGGTCACCCGCCCCGGACTCCCCACCCCACGACCTCCTCCCGTGAACCGGAGAGCACCGCCATGCGCACGAAACCCGCGACACCCGCCGAGGTGGACACCTGGCTGACCGTCCTGTACCAGCGCGGCCACCTCCACCGCGCCGAATCCGGTCCCGACAACACCTGGACGGTGCAACGATGCCGACACAGCCGCCCCTGGACCCTGCACCATCCGGTCCTGGCCATGGACTGGATCGAGGACATCGTCCGCGACATCCACCAGCAGGACGCGGAGACGGGCCGGTGACCGCCAACGACCCGGCGGCCACCACGTCCGGACCGCAGCGTGACCCCAACACGTCTCCTGGCGGAGCAAGTTGTCGCGTACGACGGTCCTACGGCCCGTCGTACGCACTTGCCCCCGCCCAGGGGGGCGGGGGAAGCCTGGCTGGTCCCCATGCGCCGTCGCTCGGGGACCAGCCGGACTCCCGGCACCAGGGGGCGCCCGTCGTGGGAGGAGAAGCAGACGACCGCGCCCCGCGCGAGCAGCAGAGCCCGAGCCAACCTGCTTTCCCCGACCGCAAGCCGCGCCGCCGCACCCGCAACCCGAGCCAGCGCACCCACAAGACGACCACCCGCCTGTCCGACACCGAGAAGACCGAGATCACTGCCGCCGCCAAGCAGCGCGCCGTCACCGTCGCCCGTTTCCTCGCCGCCGCCGGCCTCGCCGTCGCCCGCGGTTCGACCACCGTGCACACCAACGAACAGCTCGACGCCGCCATTGACGAGCTGGCCGCCCTGCGCACCGCCGTCTCCCGTGTCGGCAACAACATCAACCAGATCGCCTTCGTCTACAACGCCGGAGGGCAGCCCCGCCCCGGCGAACTCGATCACGCTCTGACGACCTTGATCCGCGTCCTGGCTCGCGTAGACGACGCGGCCGACACCCTGGTGAAGAAGCGCCTCTGATGGTCCCCAAGATCCGACGCGGCTCGCGCACCCATGGCCTGCTCGTCTACCTGTACGGCCCCGGCAAGCGCGACGAGCACACCGACCCCCATCTCGTGGGCAGTTGGGACGGCTTCGCCCCAGACCCCGGCCGTGACGCCAACCCCGAACCCGACCCCAAGGTCACCCTGGCCCGGCTCGCTGCCGCCTTGGACCTGCGGGTCAAGCAGGCAGGCGACAAGGCCCCGGCCGAGCACGTCTGGCACTGCTCGGTGCGTACCGACCCCGGCGACCGGACCCTGACCGATGACGAGTGGAACACTGTCGCCCGCCGCCTGGTCCACGCCGTCAACCTCGCCCCCGAGGGCGATCCTGACGGCTGTCGCTGGGTCGCGGTGCGCCACGCCGACGACCACATCCACATCCTGGCCACCATGGTCCGAGGCGACCTGCGCCGCCCGAGGATGAACTACGACTTCAAGAAGGCCCAGGCCGAATGCCGCCGCATCGAACAGGAGATGGGCCTGCGCCGGCTCAAGCCCGGCGACGGCACCGGAGCCAAGACGCCCACCAGCGCCGAGCGCTTCAAGGCGGAGCGGGTCGGCCGACCCGAGACACCGCGCGAGATGCTGCGCGAGGCCGTCCGCCAGGCCGTCGCCGGAGCCGCCAGCGAAGCCGAATTCTTCACCCGCCTTCGTGAGGCGGGCCTGCGCGTCAAGCTCCGGCACGCCCCCTCCGGTGACGTCCTCGGCTACACGGTTGCGCTGCCCGGGGACCGCAACCGCGACCGCGAGCCGGTCTGGTTCGCGGGCTCGACCCTGGCCCCCGACCTTTCCTATCCGAAGATCCAGCGCCGCCTTGCCGACGGAACTCCTGACGCGGTCATGCGGGAGGCCGACAGCGGTCCATCGGACTGGTCGCCGCCAGCACGGGGGCGACGCACCGCCACAGGGGTCGCCGAGTGCGCCGCGATCCTCCTGGACAGCGACGACGACGATGCCGCAGCCCAACTCGTAGGAGTGGGCGAACTCCTGGACGCGGTCGCCCAGACCTCTCCGGCCGCCACCAGCGCCGAACTTGGCGCCGCCGCTCGCTCCTTCGAACGAGCCACCCGCAGCCGCGTCCGAGCCGAACGCGCTGACACCCGGGCGATCCGCTCGGCGGCCCGGGGCATCATCCAGGCCGGCGGTGCGCTCGGCCGAGGAGAAGACGGCGGAACCACCGCCATGCTCGTCTCCACCCTGGTCTTGGTGGCGTTGGCCGCCGCCCGTTGGCACTCCGCACGCGGTCACGCCCAGCAGGCCGAAGCCTCCCGGCAGGCCGCCGAGCACCTTCGCGCCGCCTACCGCCAGGCCGCTGCCGCACCCATGCAGGCCCTGCGCGACCAGGGCCGAGCCTTGCCCGAAGCCCAGCGCCGCGCCTACGAGACCACCATCCGCGCCGCCCTGCCCGAGAACCGCACCCGACCCGGCACGAGCACGAAGAACGACGCCTTGGCCGCCACCCTGGCTCAGGCCGAGCAGGCAGGCCACGACCCGAAGGCCCTCCTGCAGGAGGCCATCGCCATGCGCGAACTCGACACGGCCGAGGACGTGAACGACGTCCTGGTCTGGCGACTGCGCCGCCTCGCCCAGCTCCCCGCCCACCCGGGCGAAGCCACTCGACGCCCCCAAGTCGGCACCGGCCGCGCCAAGCCTCCCGCCAATCGGACCGGCGTCCGGACCGCGTCCCCGGCCTCGCCTCGGCCCGCCGCACCGGACCCGCACAGCCGCCCGCCGCGCCGCTGACCAGCAGTCCGGCAGGCCCTCCACCGGCCTGCCGACTGCGCGAAACCCCTGGACAACCGGTTCCACCGGCTGTTACGGATGAAGAGAAGGCCCTCGACCGGGAGATGACGCTCGTGCTCAGAACGACCGACAACCACGTAGAGCCGACCCTCGTCCTGCCCGCCGCCCCCGCCGGAAGTGATCCGCTGCTGCAACTCCAGTACGAGACGCAGCCGCCCAGCGGACCCGGAGCGACGCGATGCCTCAGCCACCCGCCGGAGCTGTCCCTGCGCG
This sequence comes from Streptomyces chiangmaiensis, assembly GCF_036281785.1. Classification (NCBI taxonomy): domain Bacteria; kingdom Bacillati; phylum Actinomycetota; class Actinomycetes; order Kitasatosporales; family Streptomycetaceae; genus Streptomyces; species Streptomyces chiangmaiensis. The sequence goes on from NZ_JAYWVC010000081.1 coordinate 21,926, forward strand.
GCATCCCCGTGCTGTGCTCGGCCTGCCGGGCCCGGCGCGACTGGCTGCTCATCAACCACGGTCGCAACGTCTGGGTCCGCTGCCGCTGCAGCAACCAGTGGCTCGAGTCCGAGTTCAGCCGCGCCGACTTCGACGCCATGATCGCCATCCCGGACGGGACGGCCTACCCCAGCGTCGAGCAGGGCCTGATCGCACTCGGCTTCGACGGCGCGTTCGCCGGAACCTACCTGGAGTAGAGCAGCTCGGTTCCGCTCCTTGCACCAGCAGCGAACACCGCTTGCGTAGCATGCTGTCGGCCCCCGGACGCATCCGGTGAGGCCGACATGACGCGGTGAAAGGGCAGCAGTGCAGCGGATCGGCCTCTACTACCCGTACGTGCACTTCCGCAAGGAGCAGTGGATCAAGGCCGCTGCCCTCTACTGGCCGGGCCTGGCCCGAGTCGTCCCCCGCGGATTTCCTGTCAGTGACCCGGGTCTGGTCAAGGCCCTGCGCGACGGGCTGGACAACTTCCTCACCGACGTGGACCCCAGGGAAGCGGCAGCCGCTGTCGCCCCCGCCTTCTTGAAGGCTGTCGAGGACCACGGCACCGAACTGAGGCAGCGCTTTCTGGCAACGGCCGACACCCGACCCTTCCACACGCAACAGGGGAACCAGCCCGCGCTGTTGATGGGACAGCGCATCATCAACGCCGAGCCGACCTCGCCTGACGACCTGCGAACGCTTCCGCGCGACGAACGCCCCCTCGCCGGCCTCTACCCGCACGAGGTAGACCCAGGGCTTGCCGACGCCCTACGCGGTGCCGGTCTCGCCGTGCCGGCCATGCGGTCGCGCATCGCCAGATCCGCGGACGTGACGTGGCTGGCCATGGACCCGGTCCTGGCCTGGATCTACAAGTGTGTGCTCACCGAGGAGCTGGCCCGCCGTACGCGCTACGCACCGATCACCGACCAGGTCGCGGCCCACAGCGCCACGGACGGCTGGGACAGCGACCGGATCGCTGCCGCCATGTTGGGCGAGCCGCCCCGACCGGCAAGCTCCGACGAGACAACACGACTCGGGCTGATGGCCGTGCAGTGCGTCCTCCCGGACGGCCTGCGCTCGGTGCCGGTGGCGAAGATCATCCAAGTGCGGAACGACTACCGGGCAGAATTCAGTGCCTTCACCCAAGCAGTCGACAAGGCTGCGGCAGACCTGCGAGAGCAGGTGGGCGGCATCGAAGACCGCGCAGCCTTCGAACACCACCTTCGGATGACATTCGACGAGAGCATCGCCCAGCCTCTTGAGGACCTGCGCAAGGCTATGAGCGGCCTCAACCTCAAAACCTTCTACAGCGCGCTGAACTACAAGTTCGAAGTGCCCGCCCTCGCCGCGGCGGCGAGCGGCTGGGCAGGCAACGTGCCGATCGCCGGAGGAAGTCTCGCGATCGCCGCCGCGACCCTGCGCCAGGCCACGGCGGAGGCACGCGACGCGCAGCTCGCTGGCTCTCCGGTCAGCTACCTGCTCAGGGTGGAACGGAACCTGAAGCCGACCACACTGGTGCGGCGGGTGGCGCGAACGCTTGGCCGAGCTGCCGGCTCCGGAATCTAGCCGCGCTCAGCCGCGGTTGCCGTGCTTGGGCAGCTCGCCCCGGAAGTCGCAGCCGGGGCACTCGTCCTCGCCCTGGACATGGCCCTCGTACCAGTCGTGGACGGCTGCGTGGAGGATCGCCTCCTCCACCGAGGCTTCGCCGCTGCGGACCGACGCGATGGCGTTGCCGACAATCAGCCGGAGCACGGCGCTGTCGGGCGAGGGGAACGGCGGGGACGGCATCGGTGAGTCGGTCGTCATGGCCGCAGCCCATGGGCGGGACCGACTGCCGGTCAGCCGGATGCGGTGCCGTCGTGATGGGCGGTGCCGTGCAGGTCGCTGCGGAACCCTCGGCCGACCGGCTGCCAGCCCTGCAATGTGGCGGGCCTCCAGCGCGGCCGGTCCGGCACCCTGGTGTCGTCGGGCTCTGGCAGAGTGCCCCGGCTCTTGCGGCTGCGGGCGGCCCGGACGCTGATGCCCAGGTGGGCGGCGACCTCCGGATACCCCCGGAGCCGTTGGTCGCCGGCCGTCGTGTCTCCCTCGTTCGTCCGTCCTGAGCGTACGCACCATCCGGGCGGACGGCGTACGGCGGAGGCCGCCCCTACCGGTCGGCGGGGGCGGCCTTCTGCGGTTGTGGTCAGACCTCGGCGAGGCGGTTGGAGAGGTCCAGAGCGACGGTGGCGACAGCGAGGGCGCCGCACAGGCCAGTCACCTCGTGGAGGGTGGGGCGGACCAGGCGCGGCCAGTTGTCGGGGGCGGCGGGCCAGCAGCATGTTAGTGGCAGCCGCTCCCCCTTTCGAATAGGCGCCCCGCCTGCCACCAAAGGGGCGGTGCCGTCGACACCCGCTTTAGGAGTTCGATCTCGCCCCAGTCTCGCTGGGGCCTGCCTCGTGCACCGGTGCCGCACGCGGCTGCTGATTGTCGCAGCCGTCCGCGGTCGTTGATGTCAGCGTTAGATGTCAGCGAAACAGCTGCGGCAGCGGGCACGCCTCCAAAGGCTCATCCGGCCGGTCGGCCCAGCCCCACCAGACATGCCGAACGGCACATCTCCACAGCGTGCGGCAGGTCCGCAAGCCATCGTCCTCCCGCTCGCAGAGAACGAAGCCGCCGGACTTCATTGGCTGGCTGCACTCGGGACAGGCCGGGGCGTCGTCGGTCATGCGGCGCACCCTAACGAAGCTGCCGCTTCGTCCTGAAGCAACATGGGTGGGCGCTCCACCCTGTACGTGAACGTGGTCATGCAGTTAGACACCCACCAGCTCAGGAAGCGGTGTCGTAGGGTCGGCTAGGTTGTACGGATGACTGACAGGGATCCGCTCGTGTCGGCACTCACTGGCCTGCTCGTCGATGTCGTTTGGTGGCTGGAGAGTTGTGGGGACGAGGAAGTGGATCCCGACTCCGCGGTGAAGATGTTGGAGAGCGTGGGCGGGGCGCTGCTGCGACTGCCCTCAGACCAACGCGAACGGCTCTTGCAGGTACTCGCAGGCCTGGCCGAAGCGGAGGAGGATCCTGCACGGCGGGAGTTCCTGAAGTCGTTCCCCTTCGCCATCGGCATTGTCGAGGACCAGGAGAGCTGAGTACGGCACCGGACGGTGGTGCCCAGTTCGGTCACTACTGGGGCTTCGCCTTGGCTCGGCATGCCAGACTGCAGCAGTGGAGGAGATCTACCAACTGTGGTTGGCGGCCGTGCCGGGCCCCATACCTGAGGACGAGGCTCGGATCTATTGGAACTGCAAGGACGATCCAACCCCAGTTCTGGACGAGGGCTTGCGTCGCGCCTCCTACCTCTACGTTGGTTCTTGGGGTGATGAGCACGAGCCGGAGAATCTGTATGCGGGCCAAGGGCACTGCCCTGCCAACCGGCTGCACAGCTGGCTCTTCTACATCGGGACGATCGATCGCTATCAGGCGCCGTTGCTTGACGAAGAGCTGATGGCTCAGCTGATCAGTTGACTGCACTAGCTCAGGCCACGGCTCGACTCCGTGACCTTGGTTCACGAGCATGCGGGGGTGCATGAAGCTCCTTCGATTCATCGAGATCTGATTGACGGCCGGGTACGGCTGCCCCGGATGGGGGCAGTGGTAGAAGGCGAGTCGCCTTCGCTGCCGTGGCGGGTGGTGGATGCTGCTGGTCGGGAGATCGAGCCGGTCAGCAGTTACCTTCGGGACCGGATGCTGGGCGATGTCAGCCCGCTTACATGTCGCAGCTACGGCTTTGACCTGCTGCGCTGGTACCGAGTGCTCTGGGCACTGGATGTGGGCTGGGAGCAGGCCACCGAGGCGGAGACCGCCGCGTTGGTGGGCTGGCTCCGTTCGGCTCGCAACCCACAGCGCCAGCGCCGGGCCGGTGGCCACCGGGCCGGGACGGTGAACCCGAAGACGGGCAAGCCGACGCTTCGGGCCGGGTACGCGCCGGCGACCATCGCTCACAACCTCTCGGCAGTTCATGGGTTCTACGCCTTTCACCTGCACTTCGGCCGGGGTCCGGTGGTGAACCCAGTGCCTGAGAACAGGGCACGCCGTGCTGCGCTAGCGCACCTGTCGCCCATCGAGGCTCGCGCCGCGTACCGGCGCGGCCGGCTGCGGCCGAAGGTGCCTGCCCGGCAACCGCGGGCACTGCCCGATCACCAGTGGGACGAACTGTTCACGCAGATGAAGTGCGCACGGGACCGGGCATTGCTGTCCTGCTACGTCTCGTCTGGCGCCCGAGCATCCGAACTGCTCGGGGTCGAACTCGGAGACGTCGACTGGACCAAGGGCCAGTTGTGGGTGATCTCCAAAGGCAGCCGGGCCCGACAACCGGTTCCGGTATCGCCCGAGGCTCTCGCCCACCTCGCCGCCTACCTGGAGGAGGCCGGGCTCCCACCCGACGGCATGCTGCTCTGGCGCACCCGCCGCGGCCAGCCGAGACCGCTGACCTACTGGGCGGCCCGCCGCATCATCCAGCGCGCGGACGAAGCGATCGGGGCGAACTGGACGCTGCACGACCTGCGGCACACCGCCGCGACCCGACTCGCCCGCGACCCGGAGCTGACACTGGTGGAGGTGCAGACGATCCTGCGACATGCCCATATCAGCACCACGGCGCTTTACACCGTGGTCGGGCTGGACGACCTGGTGGACAAGCTCGCAGAGCACTACGCACGGCCGGTCCAGCCGACCACGTGGCCGCAGCGATACGAGGCGAGCGACATCGAGGCGGTGTTCGGTGCCGGGCGCTAAAGTCGGCGACAGCCTGCGGCTCCAAGGCCCGACGACCAATCGGGTCCGCCGTCATGAGAGTGCCGAAGGCCGGGTGGCGACCGGAAACTTCGAGCCCACTGCCATCATTCCCGCCCCTCCGCCACGGCCGAGGCGGCCGCCTCGCTCGCTTGGGGACTTCGCGACGGCCTCGGTGGAGGAGATCATCGAGGTGGTCATCGGGCACTTCCTGCCTGCTGGCTCCAAGACGTGGCGAGCACGTCAAGAAATGCAGGAGTTCCTCGGCTATCTGACCGGATTTCCTGGAGATACCTGGCAGGAGCGCTGGGAAGCGGCCGGCCACGATGCGGGCATTCCCGTCGGCCGGGTCGCAGGAGACGACCGTGCCCTGAGTCGTCGGCTGAGCGCGGCGGCGGGCCGTTGCTTCGCCATGCGATTGATCCGACCCACGCTGCTGGGCCTGCGCTCCAACACCTTCACCCGCTACACCCCGTGGTTCCGCAGCATCGCGAATGATCCGTGGCTGGAGGAGTTCTGCGAGCGGGTCGATCAGCTGCCCGTCGGCTCCTCCCGTCGTGGCCGGGCGAAGTCCGACGTCTGCTATGCGTTGACGGTCTTCGGGATCGACCTGGACGGGCTCACGCCCGAGGCCCTGCTGCACTACGCCGTCGAATGCCGAGCCCATGCTCTGGCCGGGGAAGACGCCGAGTCGGGCACCTTCTCCGGAACACTGGCTTGGCCGGTGTTGCACGAGATGGGGCAGTTTCCGCGCTCCGCTCCGCGAACTCTGCGGGCTGCTGTCACCCGGGGGCAGTTGTCGATCGAGGAAGCCGTAGACCGCCATCAGCTGCGCAACCGCGAGGTGCGGGACCTGTTGGTGGAGTACGTACGCCGCCGCTCCGCCGAGCTGGACTACTCGACCCTGCGGCACCTGATCACCCGCCTGGTCAAGACGTTCTGGAAGGTGATCGAGGAGATCAATCCCGAGCAGGCCGACCTGCGGCTGTCGCAGGAGACCTTCACACAGTGGAAGGAGAAGCTGCTGGTCCTGCCCGGTGGCAAGCCGCGCCTGGACATGGACGGCCCGCTGCTGGCGGTCCGGTCCCTCTACCTCGACCTGCACACCTGGTCCGTCGCCGAGCCCGAGCGGTGGGCGAAATGGGTCGCGCCCTGCCCGGTCCGGGACGCCGACCTGCGCCACTTCCAGCTGCGTCGACGCCGCCTGAACGAACGGATCGCCAACCGCACGCGAGTCCGTCAGCCGCTGCTGCCGATCCTCTCCCAGCACGTCAACGACACCTGGCACCAGCGCAGAGAGCTGCTCAAGGCCGCACAAAGCGTCAGACCCGGCGAAGAGTTCGTACACGACGGCACCACATGGCTGCGGGTGTCCTGCAACGAGCGCCACAACCGGCCCCCGGTCCGTGTGGTCAACCGCACCACTGGCGACCTCGTACGCGTCTCCCAGGACGAGAACGCCGCGTTCTGGCAGTGGGCCGTCGTGGAGACACTCCGGCTGGCCGGCCTGCGCGCCGAGGAACTCACCGAACTGAGCCACCTCAGCGTCAGGCAGTACCAGCGCCCCAACGGCGAGGTCGTCGCGCTCCTGGTCATCAGCCCGTCCAAGAGCGACCGTGAACGCGTCATCCCCATGTCGGCCGAGCTGTTCCACGTCATCGCCCAGGTCATCCGCCGCCACCGCGAGGAACACGGCACCGTCCCGGTCTGCGCCCGATACGACCTGCACGAGAAGGTGTGGAGCGAGGAGCTGCCCTACCTCTTCCAGACCGTCCACAGCAGCAGCCAGCGCGGCATGTCCAGCACGACGGTGTGGCGCATCGTCCGACGTGCGTGCAATGAGCTGGCCGCCACGCACCCGGAGTTCGCCAACGTGCACTTCGCCCCGCACGACTTCCGACGGCTGTTCGCGACCGAGCTGGTGAACAACGGTCTGCCGATTCATATCGGTGCCGCCCTGCTCGGGCACCTCGACATCCGCACTACCCGCGGCTACGTCGCGGTCTTCGACGAGGACGTCATCAGCCACTACCACCAGTTCCTCGCCCGACGCCGAGGAACGCGACCAGTGGAGGAGTACCGGGAGCCCACTCGCGACGAGTGGGAGGACTTCCAGGAGCACTTCGACAAGCGCCGCGTCGAACTCGGCTCCTGCGGCCGGCCCTACGGCACTCCGTGCGCGCACGAGCATGCCTGCTTCTCTGAACTTGCTCTCGAGTGGCGATCAGTCAGGAATGTCCTTGCCCGCGGTTGAGTTCGTGGTAGGCACGAAAGTCGAAGAAGCGCAGACCCTCGTTCACTGCTCCAGTCTCGATTTCCTGCAAGGTCCAGGGGTGGGCGGAGTAGTCGTCGATCGCCACGCCTCCGTGCTCAAGCAGCAGCGCGGTCAGTTGGCGGATCTCTGCGGTGCCATCTATCCGCCCGGAGATGTCGATCTGCACTGCCCAGGTGGGGTGGTATCCGACGGCTGCTTCGAGGACCGCCACGTCGTCGGGATCCCAGTAGTAGAAGAGGTAGCCGGTCTGCTCATCGTCGATCTCGATGTAGAGGTTGCCGTCCAGAGTCCATGGATCGCGCTGCTGAGGAAGGTGCCGATCGAGTAAGGCGACGGTCTCAGCTCGCTCACCTGTGGGGAACACGAACACACTGCGCATGGGCTGGAAGCGTAGGCGGGCCAGCTTCTCGGCGACCACGGATATCCTCTGATCATTTTGCCTTCACGAGGTGCTGGTTGAGGGACTGGTAGCTGGCGGCCGAGTGGGGATCCCGAGGTCGACAGCGGTGTGATGGCCGCGGCGGCGATCGAGCTGAGCGAGTTTGTCTTCCGCCCCGGCGAGGCTGACCTGTAGCCCCTCGACCTCGCCGAGCCAGCCTTCCTGCTCGGCTTCGGCGATTCGGGCGATCAAGTTGTCGCGGATCTCGGCAAGCCGTGCACGTTGGGACGGGTCAGGTCGAAGGAGTGAGCATCTGACACATGCGTGCTCATGAATGCACGGGGTCCCGAAGGCGCGTGCGCAGGTGCCGATGGACACCTTCCGCTTCTCGAAGTGTGCGAGGAAGGCGTCCCACTCCTCTTCGGTCGGGGTCCGGTACTCCTCGCTGGGACGGGCGGATCGCCGGCGGGCGATGAAGGCCCGGTGGGCCTCGATCGTTTCGGCGGGATAGACCGCCTTGTAACCGATCGTGGTGTCGATGCTCTTGTGCCCGCAGATCACCTGGGCGATGTGTGGTGGCAGGCCGTTCATGATGGCATCGGTGACGAAGATCCGCCGAAAGTCGTGGGGCGAGAAGGTGAGTGCCTCGCCGTCGACATTGGTCAGGCCGGTGGCGGCCAGCGCGTTGATCAGCAGCTTCCGGAGCGCGGTCGGCGTGAAGACGCGGTGTTCGGAGCCGATGCCGCGCTGGAACAGCAGCGGCATCGGCGGGTTCCAGACCTTCTCGCGGACGTCGTAGGCGGCCACCAGCGGAATGGCCCCGGTGGGGCCGCGCAGTCGGCTGATGATGGCGCTGAGCACGTCGGCGAGTTCGGGACTGACCAGCAGGAGCCGCTCGGTGTCGGTCTTGGACGGAGCAATCTGCAGCAGTGGGACGACCTCGCCGGTGGACGGGAGCCGGTACTGGGTGATGCTGTGGTGCGTCAGCTCCAAGAGTTCCTCGTTCCGCACGCCGGTCAGGCGCAAGACCTCGATCGCGGCGAAGGCCCAGAATGCCTCCTCTTCTTCGTAGGTCAGGTTCCGCCGGCGTCCGCCGTACGTCTCCTCGGCCCAGGTGAGGTGGCCTGCGGCATTGGGGGCGAGGGCTCTTCGCAGTGCAGGATCGGTGCCGGGGATGACGGCCCCGGGCTCGGTGTTCCGTGCCGCCTGGAGCAGGTCGGCGGCTGTGCGTCGCCGCCGGTCGGCAGTGCTGACCAGGATGGGCAGGACGGGCAGCCGCTCGCGGGTGCGCTGGTCCATCCGGGCTTTGCGCCGCTTGCGTTCCTTCGCCTTTTGGATCTCGTCGTCGCTGATCGGGCAGGGCACGGCCCAGGGCCCCCAGCGGGCCGGTTCCTCGGCGGCCCATTGCGCGATGTCCAGGTAGAAGGCGCGGACGCGCATGAGCTCGTCCTTGGCATTCAGGCGCGGGCTGGAGACCTCGACGTTCTTGCCGTCGGGGCCGGTGACCGTACGCTTCTTGACCCTCAAATCACCTTTCCAGGCGCGGGCCACTGCCGGCGGCAGCCGTAGCGTGTCGATCCCCGGGGCCAGGGCTTCGATCCGGGCCCAGAACAGACCGGCGAGTGTGCGCGAGATCGCGTCCAGGCTGGCGAAGTCCAGCGACGGCTGACGCTCGCGCAGATAGTCGACCAGCAGGTCGCGTACTGGTCGGCACTGGATCCGGTAGCGGTCCACCAGTTCCTCGATACTCAGCTGGCCCAGGGCGAGTCCGAAGGCTCGGATCGTGGCCGGGGCATCCTCGGGGAAAACCTTGAGGTCCCGCAGCCGCAGGTAGAAGTCGACCTTCTTCTGTCCGCCGCGGGCGTGCACCTGACGCTGGGTATCAACGAGTTCCACACAGTCGCCGACCGTGATGTCGTCGATCGTTCCGCCCTTGCAGGCCAGGATGGTGGCGATCCGTGTCGTGGCGATCTGGGCGTCCTTGCGCGAGCTGGCCGGTCCTGCCGCGGCGAGTTGGTGCAGGCGCGCGAACCCGTCCGGGTCCCGGATCTCGGCCATCGCGGAGGCGAGATACCGGTGGGTGCGGGTGAGCATCCACGGCAGGCCGGGACGGATGACGTCTCCGCAGATGAGCATGAGCAGCCCGGAAGGCAGGTCCTCGCGGTCATGGGACGGCGAGGGCCCGTGCTCGCGCAGCCACTGCAACGGGATCTCCACCCAGGCGGCCCCGGGCCGGTCTTCCGCCCCGGAAGCCTTCCATCGCTCCTGCCAGGTATCCCCGGGCAGGCTGGACAGCCAGCGCAGCACTTTGGTCACCCCGCGGCGACGTCCGGCTCGGGTGCCGTTGGCCGCCGGGAGGAACGGCGGTGCCGTCAGCCTCCGCAGGGTCTCCTCCAGCGACTGCGTGGCGTGCAGCCACCGCCAATCCGGTGGCCGGGGCGGAAACTGCTCCCGCAACTGGCCATTCCGCGCCTGGGCCTGCTCCACGGTCGCGTTCGCGACCTTCAGCGGGGTGCGCGTGGAGTGCTTGACGACGGCCGTCACGACGAGCGTCCGAACAACACGTCCAGCGACGCCTGGTCGTAACCCGGTGCTGGTGGTGGAGGCGTCGGCTGCACGTCCTCCCGGGCCCGGCGCGCGTGGTAGGCCAGCACGCCGGACACGACCTCCTCCTTGTGCGGCGTCAGATATACCTCCGTGGCGGACAGATGCGCGTGTCCGAGCACCCACTGCACGTCGGCCAGCGTCAGCTTCGGGTCGCGCACCATCCGGGCGGCCGCGCTGTGCCGCAGATCGTGCAGTGTCCAGTCCGCGCCAAGCGAGGCGTTCACTCGCTCGAACATCCGGTGGGCACCGTGGTAGGTCAGCGGCCGAATCGGGCGTCGCCGTGTCCACCACACCGGCTGCGTACGACCGTGTGGGACCTGCCCGTGCATCGCCTGCTGATACAGCCGCAGCCAGACGAACGCGTCCGCTGACGCCGGCACTTGTTGGACTGCCCGCGAGCCTTTGCGCACCACGCTGACCAGCTGCTGGCCGGGGTCGACGTCGCGCTGTCGGATGCCGAGCAGCTCCGAGGCCCGGGCCCCGGTGGAAATCCAGAACGCGACCAGGGCCCGGTCGCGATGCGAGGGCAGGGCGGCGAACAGCTTGTTGAACCACTCCTCGGGAATGGAGCGTGGGATCCGCCGCGGAAGGCTGGGCCGGTAGCGGCCCACGCGCTCGGGTTTCCACCCGTCCATCGGATTGTGGTGTGCGTGCGCGCGGCCGGAGCGGCGCGACAGGTCCAGCGGGAACGGGTTGAGCAGAGGCCCGGTGCCGGCGTCGCGGTGGATGTCGTAGAAGCGTCGCAGCACCGTCTCGCTGTGTGCGACGGTGGTCCGGGCATAGCCGGGCCCGACCGTCGGCTTGCCGGTCACGGGGTTCGGGCCGGTTCCGCTCGGTGCCGACCGGCGCTTCGGAGTCTTGCTCCTTCCGGGCTTGGCCATCAGCTGAATCCAGCGGCTGAAATCCCGGGCCTC
>NZ_JAYWVC010000082.1:0-32863 GCF_036281785.1 Streptomyces chiangmaiensis
AATTGGGGATCTCCCCGACGGTCGGCCGACAGGCCGCACTCCAGCAGCCCCGGTCCTGCGCACGGTCTTGAGAACGGCCGTGGCGCGAGCCACCGTGGGTTCAAACAGTGGCGCCCCCGACAGCCACTGCTGGCCGTCCTGTCGCGTACGCGCGCCCTTCACGACCTACAGGGGGGAACCCGCCGTGCCTCGGTCCGCGCCGTGAGGGATGCCCGGCATCCCCCGAGCGGATCAGGTGCAGTGGCGGCGGCGAGGCGCCTCCCTAGGCTTGATCGTGTAGGTCAACGGGCCTCCTGTTCCGGGGGCTGCTGTTCGGTCCTTTCACGAGGAGACACGCCATGACCGCTTCCCCTGGGGGTTCCCGACGTTCGGAGGCCGATGTCGCAGGCTTCACGGCCTCGACGCAGCTTGCCCGAGCGTTGCAACAGATCCTGGTGGATCTCGTCGAACTGCATCTGCAGGGGAAGCAGGCTCACTGGAACGTCGTCGGCCACAACTTCCGGGACCTCCACCTGCAACTCGATGAAATCGTCGACGAGGCCCGGGAGTTCGCGGACACCATCGCCGAACGCATGCGCGCCCTCGAGGCCTGGCCGGACGGCCGTTCCGACACCGTGGCAGCGAGCACCACACTCCCCGCGTTCCCGGAGGGGGCGCGAAGTGTGAGCGCGGTCGTCGATCTTGTCGCCGCGCGCCTGCGTGCCACCGTCGACACGGTGCGCACCCACCATGACCAGGTCGACGGCGAGGATCCCTCCACGGCCGACCTGCTGCACGAGATCATCGACTCCCTGGAGAAGTACGCCTGGATGGTCGGCGCGGAAAACCGATCCGCCTGACACCGTTCCCGTGTCGCCCTGGAAGCAGAGTCCGGGAACGGCTCCCAGCTCCGGGAGCCGACGGAATGCCCCGCCCACTCCTGGCACGAGACGGTCAACATCCTCCGCGGCCAGAAGCTCGTCCTGCGGATCCGCTTCACGAATTTCACCGGGCGGACCGTGCTGCACTGCCACCTCCTCAACCACGAGGACATGGGCATGATGTCCGTCCTGGACATCCGCAGGTTGGGAGGCAAGGGCTCCTCGTCGCGGTGGGCGTCGCCAGAGCGTCGTCGATTCCGGATGGCGGCGGGGTGCCATGCGCCGGTTCGACGACAGGACCTAGGTCCGGTCCTAAGCCTTCGGCCTGTTACGCCGCTGCGGCGCCGTGACTACCGTCCTCACCATGTATACGACGGGCATTCTCGACGAGGCGCTCCAGCGACTGCACAGTTCAGGGCCGGAGCGGCTTGGGCGGCTCACCAATCACGCGCCGATGGCCGTCGAGGCCCTCGCCGTGCACGGTCAGGCGGGCTCGGTGCACCGGTGGCTCGACATGTATACACGCAAGCTTGAGGAGTTCCCGTCCGGTGTCGAGCCGGTCACGGTCGCCAACTGGCGCTTTGCGCTTGGCGATTCACGTCGCGCCGCAGACTGGATCGGCTACTTCGGCCGCGAGATCGCCGAGCGCCCCTGGCGAGACGTGCTCACCGAGTGGTGGCCCCGTCTCCTGCCCGGCTTGTATGGCGGCTCGACCCACCCTGTGATCCGGGTGGGTCACGCCGTGCGCACTCTTCTGGCCGACGACGGCACCGAACCACGACTGACCGAGCTTGCCCACGGCCTCGGTTACTGGGCCGCCCGCTACCACCCCGTCGTGGACCTCGCCCCGCTGCCCGGCGCCGGCAGCGCAGCCGACGCCCTGGACGCGGTGACGCCCATTGCCGCACGAGACGGCGGATTCCCCGCCCGGCTCGGCCGCGTCACGGGCCTGCCGGTGTGGGCGGCCGCGGTCACGGACCCACACGAGGCGCGAGACCGCCTCACCGAACTGGTGCGGGCGGCCACGCACCGGTACGCCACTCACGGCCACGGCGAGGAGACCATGCTGGTCCACGCGGCCACGGCCCCCAACGCCGTGCTGCGCACCCTGCCCGCGCTCCCGCATGGCCTGTGGGTGCCGAGCCTGCGTGCCGCCTGGACGGCATCCGCTGCAGTGACCGCGATGTACGCACCCCATGCCCCGGTCGCCTACACACCACCGGGCACCTTCACCCCCGAAGAGGTCTTCGAACGGGCCATGTCGCACGGCGACGAACACGTCATCAAGCTGACCGACACAGCCCTCGACGTCGGCGACGAACAAGCACTGACGGCGGCCCTGCGCTGCATCGACCTGAGCGAACCGCTGGTCCGGTAACTGTCCACCGGTCGTCCAGCCGCTTGCGGTCCAGCAGCGACTCAGGCAGCAGAGGGCGAATGAACTCCCGCCCCGCATCGGGTGGTTCATATCGATGTAGCACCCGGCCGTGATCCGTCACGCGAGATCATGTGACGGCAGACCCTGGTGGTGTGCCCCGTCCGTGTCCTGGCCGGAGGCCCGGTACTCGCTGGGAGTCACGCCGACGGCAGCGTGAAAGGTGCGGGTGAAGTCGGATGGCCGCGGGTATCCCCAGCGCATTGCGATGGTGCTGACGGGGACGGTGCGCGGGGAGGGGTCGGCCAGGTCCCGTCGGCAGCGGGCGAGGCGCTGCTGCCGGATGACCTCGCCGACCGTGGCGGCGTGCTGCTGGAAGAGGCCGTGCAGACAGCGCGTGGAGATGTAGAGCGCCGCAGCCGGCGAGCCCGGGGTGAGGGCTGGGTCATGCAGGTGCGTGGTGATGTAGGCACTGATCTGCTCGAACAGCACATGCTGCCGTGACCCGGCAGGGAGCAGGGCCTGCTGTTCGGAGTGGTGGGCGAGCAGGGCCGCCGTGAGATCGGCGGCGGTGGTGCCCACCCGGGCGAGGCCCGCAGGAGTCAGGTCGGCGCGCGCGTCGGCGAGACAGGTCGGCGTCCGGCGCAGGAGCCGTCCGCCCCCCTCGCCACCGCGGGGCACCACCGTGTGGATCGCCGTCACCGCCGTCGTCGGAACGCCGGCCCACAGCTCACCGATCCGGGGAACGATTGCGAGTGGGTATGGTGAACTTGTGCGGTTTGTCAGGGGTGGCTCGACAGCCATGGTGTGCGCCCTTGTGGCGCCGCCGCTCGTCTGCCTGGCGCTGGTGCCGTTCCGGACCATGTTCCCCAGCATCGACGCCGCTCTCGTCCTGGTGGCAGTGGTGGTGGCTGTGGCCGCCCAGGGCCACCGCCTCGCCGGAGTGGTAGCGGCGGTGTCGGCCACCGTCTGGTTCGACTACTTCCTGGTCCCACCGTGGAACGACTGGTCACTGACAAGTCCCGAGGATGGCTGGACGGTTCCGCTGCTGCTGGTCATCGGGATCGCCGTCGCGCAGCTGGCCGTTCGCGGCCGCGCCCAGCGCAAGCGGGCGCAGGCGGCTCGTGGACACCTCGACCTGCTGTGCGAGGCCGGCACGGCCATCGGCACCAGCCTCGATGTGGAGCGGACCGCCGAGGAGCTGGTGCAGGTGGCCGTACCGCGATTCGCCGATTTCGTCACGGTCGACCTGGCGGCGTCGGTCCTCGCCGGTGAGGAGCCGGAGGACGCCTCCATGGACCTGCGGCGGGTGGCCGTCGCGGGCGTCGGAGAGAACCACCCCCTCCACCCCTCGGGCGCGTCGACCGGGCCCGCCGCCCCCGCTCCCGCGGCCTGCGGCCTCCCCGGCGCGCTCGCCCGGACGGAGCCCGACCTGCCCGCCACGAACGCATGGCGGTCGCTGGTCCCGGAGCGCGGTGAGAGCGTGCCGGACTTCGGCCTCGGCTCGCTGATCACAGCGCCGCTGCTGGCGCAGGGCATGCTCCTGGGGACGGTCAACTTCTGGCGTACACAGGAAACCCGGCCCTTCGGCGGAGGCGATCCGTCCGTCGCCGAGGAACTGGCCGCCAAGGCCGCCGTGGCCATCGACAACGCGCGTCGGTACACCCGCGAACGGGCTACCGCCCTGGCTCTGCAACGCAGTCTGCTACCGCAGCGACTGCCCGGGCAGACGGCGGCGGATGTGGCCTTCAGATATCTGCCGGCGGGTGCACAGGCCGGAGTGGGCGGCGACTGGTTCGACGTGATCCCGCTCTCCGGCCACCGGGTCGCGTTCGTCGTGGGGGACGTCGTCGGCCACGGCATCAACGCGTCCGCCACCATGGGACGGCTGCGCACCGCCGTACGCACCCTGGCGGACATCGATCTGCCGCCCGACGAGCTCATCACCCACCTCGACGACCTCGTTCTCCACTTCACCGAGGACGATCGGCCCGGCGTCGCCGAAGGCGACGAGGCGGCGGCCGGAGACGTGGGGGCGGCCGGAGACGTAGGGGCGACCTGCCTGTACGCGGTCTACGACCCGGTCTCACGGCGTTGCGCGCTGGCCTCTGCGGGTCATCCGCTGCCTGTCGTCCTCACCCCCGGCGGTGCCGTGGATCTCGTCGTCGGCTTCGTGGGCCCGCCGCTCGGGCTGGGTGGCCTGCCCTTCGAAACCACCGAGCTGGACCTGCCCGCGGGCAGCGTGCTCGCGCTGTACTCCGACGGCCTGGTCGAGACCCGTGAGCGCGACCTCGACGAAGGCGTGACCGAATTGCGTCACCTGCTGGCCTCGCCGTCGGCATCGGGGTCACTGGAAGCCGCCTGTGACACCATCGTCCACTCGCTGGTCACCGAGCGCCCCGCAGACGACGTGACCCTACTGCTCGCCCGCACCTGTGCGCTCACCTCGGACCGGGTCGCCAGCTGGGACATACCCGCCGTCCCGGCCCTGGTCGCGCGCGTACGGAAGCTGGCCGTCGAGCAGCTGGACGCATGGGGGCTGTGCGACGCGACGTCCATCACCGAGCTGCTCGTCAGCGAGCTGGTCACCAACGCCATCCGCTACGGTGAACCGCCGATCGAGCTCAGACTGATCCGAGCCGGCACGCTGATCTGCGAGGTCTCGGACGCCGGCAACGCCGCCCCCCACCTGCGCCGCGCCCGCACCTACGACGAGGGCGGCCGGGGCCTCCTCCTGGTCGCCCAGCTCAGCCAGAAGTGGGGCACCCGGCACAACGCCAAGGGGAAGACCATCTGGTGCCAGCAGGTGCTGCCGACCGCCTGAGGCCTCGCGTGCAGAGCCGGGGACGCCGAAAAGCGAGGTGCTCCCGGTCCGGGTCCGGCTCCGCACCACCGCGTCCTCAGGACCCCGGCCCCGTCATGCCGTCATCCGGGCCGCCGATGCGATCGTCGAGCGGGCCTCGCGTTCGGTGAGGCCGGTGCGGACGGCGGCGTCGACCAGTGCGGGGGCGAGCTCCGGGCCGATGCCGTTCTCGTACGCCCGGCAGGCGGCCCAGAAGAGGCGAGTGTTGCGTTGGCCCTCGTGCGCGGCGAGGACGAACTGAACCAGGCCCTGCCCGTGCCTGCCGGTCGATGCGGGCGTGGTGTGGCGGGTGCGCGGCGGGGGCGTGAGCAGCCGCAGCAGGGCGGGCGGGCAGGGTGCGGGCGCCAGATGCGCGGTGCCCGGGGCCGTGCCGTACACGCCGCGCTCGGTGCGCGAGCCGGGGCCGACCAGGTAGCCGCCGGCGCCGCGGACGTCGATGCCGGGGGCCAGGCGACTCGCCGAGTTCGGCACGACGACGTCCGGCGGGCCGCTCAGCCACAGGTGGCGGCCGCCGCTCGGCGTCAGCACCACCACCGTCTCGGGGATCGTGAACAGATGGCGCAGCGCCAGTTCGCGCAGTGCGGCCGAGGAGTCGGTTCCGGACTTGGTGTCGAGGTCGATGCCGATCAGGTGGTGGGGATGCAGGCCGCAGGCGATGCCGTAGCCGGTGGCCCAGGGTGCGGTGGCGAACAGCTCGCGGATGCGGCGGGGGTCGGTGGAGGCGTCGTAGACCCCGTGTCCGAAACGGCCGCATTCACCGTGACAGATGGGGGCCGTCGGATCGGGGTCGTCACGGTGGGGGGAGCGCAGGGCCGGCAGCTTCGTCCGGGACAGCGGTATCACCGCCAGTCCGCGCTCCGCGGCGGACAGGGCGTGGGCCAGGGCCAGGGTGGTGGCCTGCCGGTCGATGGTGGCCATACCGCTATGTTCGTACGCATGTTCGAAAAAGGGAAGAGGGCCCGGCGGTGTTCACCATGCGGGAATGTGGTGAAAGGGGTTTATCGATATTTCCTCACACTTGAGGGCGAATCATTGATCATTGGGCGATTTGCCGGGGTGCGGGTGGGCAACTCTGAAGTCGCGACGTCGTGCACCGTCCGAGGCGGTCGGCCAACTGCCCCGGAGCCAGCCCTACTTCACGTACCCCCCGGCGACCACGCCGGATCGTACGGAGTTCTGGAGGAAACACATGGCAATCATCCGTACCGCTCGCGTCCTCGCCGCCGTCGCGGCCCTGCCGCTCGCCGCCACCCTCTTCGCGGGTGTCGCCTCGGCGGACAACGGCGCGTTCGCGGACGACGGATCGAACGCGGCAGCCGCGAGCATCTCGGGCAGCGGGGTCGGACGCGACAACAGGGGGAACTCGTCCACCACGCAGCAGCAGGCGGTCGGCTTCGGTGCCTCGAACCGGAGCAACACCGCCCAGGTGAACGGCTCGGCGTTCACGGCCATCGACCAGAGGAACGAGAACGTGGCCGTCTACTTCACCAACCTGTGGTGAGCGACGGGCCGGTGCGCGGTCATCGGCCCTGAACTCCCATGGTGTGTGTGCTTTCCAGGGTCATCACACGTCCGCGCGGCGGCGCTTCGGTGCCGTCGCGCGGACGTTTCCGGATGTCCACACGCGTGTGCCTCCCGACCCGGCGGATCGCGACGACCTTGACAGCCACCGTGATCTGACGGACAGTCAGAAACTGTCGTGCGTACGAACCCCGTTGCCGCAACGTGGTCCGGGAGGCCCTGCCGTGTATCTCGTGCCCACCGAGCGCCGGCAGCGGCTGCGCGCCGAACTCCGCACCCACGTCCACGATCCGATGCCCGACAGGCCACCACCCGCGGACGACGGCGCCGGTCGCCCGACGTTGTTGCGGCGCACGTTCGGGGGCGGGGCGAGCGAGGTGCAGCGGGAGGTCGTCGCGGCCATGCGACTCGGGATGCGGAGGGGGCGGCGGTGACGGCCGGAGGTGCGGAGGACGTCTCGGCGCGGTCCGCGGTGGCGCAGGAGTTCACCGCGCGACTGAAGGCGTACGAGGGGCGGCCCGCCGCCGTCGCGGGCGCCGGCAAGGACCTGGTGAACGCGCCGATGATCCGGCACTGGTGCGAGGCCATGGGCGACACCAACCCCGCCTACGCCGGACCGGACGCCATCGCCCCGCCCACCATGCTCCAGGTGTGGACGATGGGCGGCCTCTCCGGCCACTCGGGGCGTACGGAGGCGTTCGACGAGCTGCTCGGTCTGCTCGACGAGGCCGGCTGCACCTCGGTCGTCGCCACCGACTGCGAGCAGGAGTATGTGCGTCCGCTGCGGCCCGGGGACGAGGTCACGTTCGACGCGGTGATCGAGTCGGTCTCGGACCGGAAGCGGACGAAGCTCGGCACCGGTTACTTCGTCACGACGCGGACGGACGTACGGGTGGCGGGTGAACCGGTGGGGACCCACCGGTTCCGGATCCTCAAGTACGCCCCTGCCCGCGTGAAGCCCGGCGCCGGAAGGCCCCGGCCGGTCATCAACCGGGACAACGCGGGGTTCTGGGAGGGCGTGGCCCGGCACCGGCTGCTGATCCAGCGGTGCGCCGGCTGCGCCACACTGCGCTTCCCCTGGCTGCCGGGGTGCGGCGCGTGCGGCTCACCGGAGTGGGACACGGTCGAGGCCGGCGGTGAGGGAACGGTCTACTCGTACGTCGTCATGCACCACCCGCCCTTCCCGGCCTTCGACCCCCCGTATGTGGTCGGCCTCATCGCGCTGGCGGAGGGTGTGCGGATCGTCAGCAACGTGATCGGGGTGCCGTACGACAAGGTGCGCATCGGCATGCCTGTACGTCTGGAATTCCGCCGGTACGACGAGGAGCTGGAGCTCCCGGTGTTCCGGGCCCGGGACGGGGGCTGACATGGACGTCACGCCCACCGCTCTGCCGTGGGGACGGCAACAGGACGCGTGTCCGGGTTGCGGGAGCGGAGCCCTCCGGGAACCGGGGGAGTCGATCGGCTACGGAGAGGGGCCGGGATGAGGAGCGGTGGCCAGGGGGCCGGTGCGGTGCGGGCGGGGACGCAACTGCCGCCGCTGGAGATCCAGATCACGCGCACGCTGATCGTGGCCGGGGCGATCGCCTCCCGCGACTACCAGGACGTGCACCACGACGCGGAGCTGGCCCGCCGGAAGGGCTCCCCCGACATCTTCATGAACATCCTGACCACCAACGGCCTGGTCGGGCGGTACGTCACGGACCACTTCGGCCCGGACGCGGTCCTGCGCAGGGTGGTCATACGGCTCGGCGCGCCCAACCACCCGGGCGACAGGATGGTGCTGACCGGCACGGTCGAGGAGGTCGACGGGGACACGGTCACGGTGAGGGTGGTCGGGTCGAACGGCATCGGCCGGCACGTCATGGGCACGGTCACCGTCACCCTCCCGAGCGGGGGTGCGGGATGAGCGTACGGGCGAAGGACACGCTCGGCGGGCGTGCGGCGGTCGTCGGGATCGGGGCCACCGAGTTCTCCAAGGACTCGGGGCGCAGTGAGCTGCGGCTGGCGGTGGAGGCGGTGCGCACCGCGCTGGACGACGCCGGGCTGTCCGCCACGGACGTGGACGGCATGGTCACCTTCACCATGGACACCAGCCCCGAGATCACCGTGGCCCGGGCGGCCGGCATCGGCGAGCTGTCCTTCTTCTCCCGGATCCACTACGGGGGCGGGGCGGCGTGCGCGACGGTCCAGCAGGCCGCGCTCGCCGTGGCGACGGGAGTGGCCGAGGTCGTGGTGTGCTACCGCGCGTTCAACGAACGCTCGGGCCGCCGCTTCGGCGCCGGGGTGCAGCACCGCGAGCCGTCGGCGGAGGGTGCGGCGCTGGGCTGGTCCCTGCCGTTCGGACTGCTCACTCCCGCCTCCTGGGTGGCGATGGCGGCCCAGCGGTATCTGCACACATACGGGCTGACACCCGAGGCGTTCGGCCATGTGGCCGTCGTGGACCGCGGGTACGCGGCCACGAACCCGGCGGCGTATTTCCACGGCAGACCGATCACGCTCGCCGACCACGCGGCCTCGCGCTGGATCGTGGAGCCGCTGCGGCTGCTCGACTGCTGCCAGGAAACGGACGGCGGCCAGGCGCTGGTCGTCACCTCCGTGGAGCGGGCGCGCGACCTTCCGCGCGTCCCGGCCGTGGTGGCGGCCGCCGCCCAGGGCGCGGGCCGCGCACAGGAGCAGATGACCAGCTACTACCGCGACGACCTGAGCGGACTGCCCGAGATGGGTGTGGTGGCCCGTCAGCTGTGGCGGACGTCGGGGATGAGCCCCGCGGACATCGATGTGGCCGTCCTCTACGACCATTTCACGCCGTTCGTGCTGATGCAGCTGGAGGAGTTCGGGTTCTGCGAGCCGGGCGCGGCGGCCGACTTCGTGGCCGGGCGGACCCTGCCGCTGAACACCCACGGAGGGCAGCTCGGGGAGGCGTACCTGCACGGGATGAACGGCATCGCGGAGGCCGTACGGCAACTGCGCGGCACGGCGGTGAACCAGATACCCGGCGCCGCCCGCACCCTGGTCACCGCGGGGACCGGCGTCCCCACGTCGGGTCTGATCCTGACAGCGGACGGCTGACGGCCGATGCCCGGGTACCCGGCTCTCAGGGGTGAACCCTCAGGGGGGTGCACAGGATCGTCCACCTTCAGTAGGTGGGGTCAACCCCCCACCTACAACCTGAGGGGGACACCGCTTCGGGACCTCCGGCCGATCCGCCGCAACACGGGGCGAACCTAGCGTGGAGCCATGACCACACCCGTCTGCACCAGCGCTTCGAACGCCGTCACATCGGCGGGGCAGACCCTTCCGTACCCGTCGTTCTCGTCGTACGTGAAGGCCCGCCAGCCGGTGCTGCTGCGCACCGCCCGGTCGCTGACCGCCAACCCGAGTGACGCCGAGGACCTGCTGCAGACCGCTCTGGCGAAGACGTATGTCGCCTGGGAGCGGATCGAGGACCACCGTGCGCTCGACGGGTATGTCCGCAGGGCACTGCTGAACACGCGGACCTCGCAGTGGCGCAAGCGCAAGGTCGACGAGTTCGTCTGCGACGAGCTGCCCGAGCCGGAGGGGACACCGGGCGCGGATCCCGCCGAGCAGCAGGCGCTGCACGACGCCATGTGGCGGGCCATCATGAAACTGCCCGCACGCCAGCGGGCGATGGTGGTCCTGCGCTACTACGAGGACCTGAGCGAGGCGCAGACGGCCGACGTGCTCGGTGTGTCCATCGGCACGGTCAAGTCGGCGGTGTCCCGGGCTCTCGGCAAGCTCCGTGAGGACCCCGAGTTGGAGCCGGTGCGCCAGACGCCGCGGTGCGGACCCTGATCGATCATCCCGAGGGCTAGTGACATACCGCATGGTATGTGCGCAGAATCAGCGCTGCCCCCTACCACCGCGTAGGCAACGTCGCCCCGGGAGGACGCCGTGCACAGCACGATGCAGGACGTACCGCTGCTGATCTCGAGGATTCTGACCCATGGTTCGACGGTCCACGGAGCGTCTCATGTGACCACCTGGACCGGCGAGGGTGAGCCGCAGCGCCGCTCGTACGCCCAGGTCGGCGCCCGTACGGCCCAGTTGGCGCACGCTCTGCGCGAGGACCTCGGCGTCCGGGAGGACGACCGTGTGGCCACCCTCATGTGGAACAACGCCGAGCACGTCGAGGCCTACTTCGCGATCCCCTGCATGGGCGCCGTCCTGCACACGCTCAACCTGCGCCTGCCGGTCGAGCAGTTGACGTGGATCGTCAACCACGCCGCCGACCGCGTCGTCATCGTCAACGGTTCCCTCCTGCCGCTGATCGCTCCTCTCCTTCCGCATCTCAAGTCGATCGAGCACGTGGTCGTGTCGGGGCCCGGTGACCGTTCGCTGCTCTCCGAGGCCACCGCCCAGGTGCACGAGTACGAGGACCTGATCGCCGGAAAGCCGACCATCTACGACTGGCCGGAGCTGGACGAACTCCAGGCCGCCGCCATGTGTTACACCTCCGGCACCACCGGCGACCCCAAGGGCGTGATCTACTCCCACCGTTCCGTCTATCTGCACTCCATGCAGGTCAACATGACCCAGTCCATGGGCCTCACCGACCAGGACACCTCACTCGTCGTGGTTCCGCAGTTCCACGTCAACGCCTGGGGCCTGCCGCACGCCACCTTCATGACCGGCATCAACCTCCTCATGCCGGACCGCTTCCTGCAGCCCGCCCCGGTCGCCGAGATGATCGAGAAGGAGCGGCCGTCGCACGCCGCCGCCGTCCCCACCATCTGGCAGGGCCTGCTCGCCGAGCTGACCGCCCGGCCTCGCGACGTATCGTCTCTCACGCAGGTCACCATCGGTGGCTCGGCCTGCCCGCCCTCGCTCATGGAAGCCTTCGACAAGCTCGGCATGCGGGTCTGCCACGCCTGGGGCATGACCGAGACCTCCCCGCTCGGCACGGTGGCGAGGCCGCCGGCCCATGCGGTGGGCACCGACGAGGAGTTCGCGTACCGGCTGACCCAGGGGCGCTTCCCGGCCGGAGTCGAGGCCCGGCTCACCGGGCCAGGCGGCGAACGGCTGCCCTGGGACGGCGAGTCGGCGGGCGAACTAGAGGTGCGCGGCCCGTGGATCGCGGGGGCCTACTACAACGGCCAGGACGCCGACCCCCTGCGTCCCGCCGACAAGTTCAGCGAGGACGGCTGGCTCAAGACCGGTGACGTCGGAACCATAAGCTCCGACGGCTTCCTCACCCTCACCGACCGCGCCAAGGACGTCATCAAGTCCGGTGGCGAGTGGATCTCGTCCGTCGACCTGGAGAACGCCCTGATGTCCCACCCGGACGTCGCCGAGGCCGCCGTCGTCGCGGTCCCGGACGACAAGTGGGGGGAGCGCCCGCTCGCCACCGTTGTGCTGCGGGAGGGCGCCACCGCCGACTTCACCGCGCTCCGCCTGTTCCTCGCGGAAGAAGCCAAGATCGCCCGGTGGCAGCTGCCGGAGCGCTGGACGGTCATCACGGCGGTGCCCAAGACGAGCGTCGGGAAGTTCGACAAGAAGGTGCTGCGCCGGCAATACGCGGCGGGCGAGCTGGAGGTCACGAAGATCTGACCCGAAGAACAAGGGGGCCGGGGTTGCGTTCCCCACGGAACGCCACCCCGGCCCCCTTCTGTGCGCACAACGCGGGCTGTGTCCGGGTCAGTTCGTGCCGATCCGCCCCAGCAGATCCACGATCCGTTCCTGCACCTCGGGGCTCGTCGAGCGCTCCGCGAGGAACAGGACCGTCTCCTCCGAGACCAGCCGGGGCAGATCGGCCTGGTCGACGGCGGCGGTGTAGACGACGAGGGGCGTGCGGTTGAGCAGGTTGTTCGCACGCAGCCAGTCGACGACCCCGGCTTGCCGACGGTGGACCTGCTTCAGATCCATCACCACCAGGTTCGGACGCATCTGAGTGGCCAACGTGACCGCGTCCGTGTCCGAGGCGGCCCGCGCGACCTGCATTCCGCGGCGCTCCAGCATCGCCGTGAGCGCCAGGGCGATCTCCGCGTGCTCCTCGACCAGCAGGACGCGCGGCGGGTGCTGCTCGGAGTCGCGCGGCGCCAGCGCTTTCAGGAGCACGGCAGGATCGGCGCCGTACGCGGCCTCGCGCGTCGCCTGGCCGAGTCCCGCCGTGACCAGCACCGGCACCTCGGCGGCGACCGCCGCCTGGCGCAGCGACTGGAGCGCCTTGCGGGTGATCGGGCCGGTGAGCGGGTCGACGAAGAGCGCGGCCGGGAAGGCGGCGATCTGCGCGTCGACCTCCTCACGGGAGTTGACGATGACGGGCCGGTAGCCGCGGTCGCTGAGCGCCTGCTGGGTCGTCACGTCCGGCGCGGGCCACACGAGCAGCCGCCGCGGGTTGTCGAGCGGCTCGGGGGGCAGCTCGTCGTCCATCGGCCGCGACTGGGGCTGATCGGCGATCTCCACGGCTCCGCCGGGACCGTCGAGCGGCTCGGGACCTTCGTCGGCGTTCTTGTCCGGGGCTCCTATGGCGTACGACCTTCCGGTGCCCTCGCTGGCGCCGGCCAGGCGCGACTGCCCGGCCAGGGAGGGCTGGGCCGGGAGCGGAGCCGACGCGGTCTGCGGATGCTGACGCGCCGCGGTCTCCGGGCTCTCGCCCGCCGGCTCGGGCGGCGTGCCGAGCTTGCGACGGCGGGCCGCGGTGGTCGACTGGTGCGGCGGAGGGGTCGGCGACTGGGAGCGGGGCTGGGCCTGGGGCTGTGTCCCCTGACGTGCGAAGGGCACACCCTGCCCCAGTGTCCGCACACTGATCGCCCGCCCCTGCGTCGAGTTGGGGTCGGCGGGCAGGGCGGCCTCGGCGGGCAGCGGCTGGGCGGTCCGCGGCCGGGCGACGCGCTCCGGAGGCAGCGAGGTGCCTGCCGAGGGGGTGGACTGCGGAGGTACGGGCGTCCCGGCCCCCGTGGTGTCACCGGAAGGCGGCCAGGCCTGCGCGGGCACGGGCGTGGCTGCCCGGGGGACACCGCCCGCAGGGGTCGTCTGTGCGGGCGGCTGACCGGGCGCCACCGGTGCGAGCGCACCGGGGACGGGCTGACCGGGAGCCGTCTGTGCCGGCAGGTGCTGTCCGGGCGCCTGCCGGCCGCCGGCCGGGCTCTGAGGCGGAAGCCCCTGCGGGGGGACGGTCTGCGTGGCGGCCGCGGGCGCGGGACCGCCCTGTGCGGGGACACCCTGGGGAGGGGTCGCAGGCGTCATCTGCGGCTGCATGCCCTGGGCAGGCGTCGTCGGGGCGGGCACGGCCTGAGGAGACGCCGTCGCGGCGGCGCCGTCCGCGCTCGCGGGCGTCTGCCCGGGGGCCGGACGGGCCCGGCGGCGGCCCGTGGGAGCGGACACCGGGTGCGCCGGAGGCGGTGTGTGGTCCTGGGTCTGGTCGTGCGGGACCTGGTCGTGGCGGCCCTCGTCGGCCGGACCGGGGGCGGGCGTGTTCTGCTCCGGCGTCCGGTCCGCCTCGGCCGGCGGCAGTGCGAACACCGTCCGGGCACCGGAATCCGCCGCGGCGGCACGCTCGTTCGCGGCGGCCAGGGCACGCCGACGGCGCCCGGTCGGCGTGGGGGTGGCGTCGCCGGAAGCCGGGGCGGCCGGCGCACTGGGCAACGCGCGGGGCAGCGCCTGCGGCTCGATGTCACCACGGGCACCCCGGCCCGCGGGCGCGGGCACGCCCCGCGGCGACACGGCCTCCCCCAGCCCGGTGGCCGAAGCGGGGCTCCCGGCTGCGTGTTCGGCGGCGGTCATCACCGAACCCTCGGCCACGCCTTCGGCGTCGCCCTCGGCCGGGCTCGGACGTCCGCGCCGTCGCCCCGTACCGCCGGACGCCGGGGAATCGGTGCCGCTCTCGTTCGTCGTCCGAGTCGGAACCGGTGCCTCGGCGGCCGTCTCCTCCACCGCGCGACGCCTGCGTCGCCCGGTGGGCGCGGTGGCCGTGTCGGAAGAGGCTGCGGGGTCGTCCGTCTCGTTCTCCAGGAAGGCGTTCACGGACGACCGGCGGGCCCGCCGCCGTCCGCCGCCCCGCGGCGCCGTCTGCTCCGCCGGCGTCTGCCCGGTCCCGGACTCTTCCGCGGGCGGCACGGCCGTAGGCGCCGTCATCGCCCCGGCACCGCCGCCGATCGGCACCTCGAGCACGAAGGCGTTGCCGCTCATCCCCGGCACCTCGTGCGTCTGCAGCACACCGCCGTGCGCGCGCACGATGCCACCGACGATGGGCTGGTGCACCGGGTCTCCCCCGGCGTAAGGGCCGCGCACCTCGATACGGACGACCTCGCCGCGCTGGGCGGCCGCGACGACGACCGTGTTGTCCATGTAACCGCCCGCCGAGACGGGCGCGTTGCCCGTGGCGTCGACGCCCGCCACGTCCGCGACGAGGTGCGCGAGCGCCTGTGCGAGCCGTTGCGGGTCGACCTCGGCCTCGATGGGCGGGGCATGCACGGCGAACTGCACGCGGCCGGGTCCGATCAGCTCCACGGCGCCGTCGACACCGGCGGCGACAACCGCGTCGAGCATGACGGCGGTACGTACGAGCGAGTCCTCGCCGGCGTCCAGGCGCTGGTAGCCGAGGACGTTGTCGACGAGCGTGGTGATGCGTGAATAGCCGGCCGCGAGGTGGTGGAGCACCTGGTTGGCCTCGGGCCACAGCTGGCCGGCGTCGTCCGCGGCGAGCTTGGACAGGCCACCACGCAGTTCGTCGAGGGGACCGCGCAACGACTGTCCCAGCAGGGCCAGCAGTTGCTCGTGCCGGGCGGTCAGGGCCTCGTACCGGTCCTTCTCACGCTCGCCGAGCGCGGCGTAGCGCTCGTCACCGGCCGCGATCTCCTCCACGTGCCGCTCACGCAGCTCGGCGAGCTCGGCGGCGTGCTCCTCGCGCAGCCGCCGCAGCTCTTCCGCGTGTTCCTCGGCGACCCGCTCGAGCTCCTGCTCGTGCTGCTTGCGGGCCTCTTCCTTCCCGGCCACGAGGGTGTCGAACGGGCGCCGGTCGGTGAATGTCAGGACGGCACCGACGAGCTGGTCGCCGTCGCGCACCGGCGCGGTCGTCAGGTCGACCGGGACCTTGTCCCCGCTCTTGGACCACAGCACCTGCCCGCGCACCCGGTGCTTGCGCCCGGACCGCAGGGTGTCGTGCAGCGGCGACTCCGCGTACGGGAAAGGGGAGCCGTCCTCACGGGAGTGCAGTACGAGGGTGTGCAGCTCCTTGCCACCCAGGTCACTGGCGCGGTATCCGAGGATCTGGGCCGCGGACGGGTTGACGAGCACGATCCGGCCGTCGGTGTCGGTGCCCACCACGCCCTCGGCCGCGGCGCGCAGGATCATCTCGGTCTGCCGCTGGGAGCGGGCGAGTTCGGCCTCGGTGTCGACGGTGCCGGACAGATCGCGGACGACCAGCATCAGCAGTTCGTCACCGGTGTAGCCGTGGCCGTCGTAGGCCTGCCGGCCGTCCTCGAGGTTGGCGCTCGTGACCTCGACGGGGAACTCGCTGCCGTCCGTGCGGCGAGCGGTCATCCGCGTCGGCTTGGTCCGGCCGCTGGTGTCGATGGAATCGGGCCGCCGCATGGACCCCGGGATCAGCCGCGAGTCGAAGTGGGGCAGCAGATCGAGCAGCCCGCGCCCGACCAGAGCGGTCCCGGGCGCCTCGAAGGCCTCGAGGGCGATGGTGTTGGCGTTGACGACCGTCCCGTTGGCGTTGACCAGCACCAATGCGTCCGGAAGCGCATCCAGTATGGCAGCGAGGCGAGCAGCGCCTCGGGATGGCCTGCTGCTCACGAGACGCTTCCTCCCTATTACCGCACCTTGCCGACCACGGGGGCCATCTTGCCAACCGGCCCGCAACGTGTCACGGGAGGGATTCTACGGGCAGTGACCCGGACCGCGGCGCCGGATGA
Organism: Streptomyces chiangmaiensis; assembly: GCF_036281785.1. Classification (NCBI taxonomy): domain Bacteria; kingdom Bacillati; phylum Actinomycetota; class Actinomycetes; order Kitasatosporales; family Streptomycetaceae; genus Streptomyces; species Streptomyces chiangmaiensis. The sequence goes on from NZ_JAYWVC010000082.1 coordinate 16,504, forward strand.
GAGGGAGGTCGCACGCGGAAGTGACGCAGAATCTGTGACCGCGCAGGTCGCCGGACGGAACCCGCACATCACCCGTGACGTCGTCCCGCCCCGGCGGCGATCCGCCGGGGCGGGTACTGCGAACGAACGTCCGGCAGCACCGGTACGAGGTCGTTCCAGCGGGAGATCTGACAGCCGTCGGCGCGGCTGTAGTGCGCGTCGACCGGCCGCCCGGCCCAGACCCCGGTGACGTGGGCGGTCGCGGGGCCGCCGTACTGCATCGTGCACAGGCTGCGCGGCGGTACCGGCGCGAAGGGATCCCGGCCCCAGACGGTCCTGCCGTCGAGCGTGCGGCACGCGTGGACGGGGTCCGGGTGGCTGCCGCGGTCCGGATGACAGCGCAGTACGTATGTCCCGTCGGCCTGCCCCGCGTGGCGCACGCTGACGACGAGCCGATCGCCGACGGGGGCGGAGGTACGACCGTGGGCATGCGCTGTGGCGGGCGTCGTGGCCGCGGAGAGAAGGGCGACGACACCGAGGATGAGGCCGCGTGAGGTGAACTGGACCATACCGGGACTAACGGCGGCAGCGGGCGACGGTTGCGCCCCGGGTTCCGGTTGCAGGTGGGTTCGGTGGGGCGAGAGGGATCCCGGCTGGGTGCTGCCGCCGGGGAAACGTCCGGAGGCGGGCCCCCGGGGTGCCGCCTCCGGATCCCGCCATGCGGTTCGCGGCCCAGTGCTTTGCCCTGTGGCCTTTTCGCCTAGTACCGTAGGGGGCGATTGGTGGCACCCCGCTCGGCTGTGTCATCATCTGCACGCACCACTCGCGCTCGCGCGGGAGCGGTTGTGCTGGAGGCGTCGCCTAGTCCGGTCTATGGCGCCGCACTGCTAATGCGGTTTGGGCCTTAAAGCCCATCGAGGGTTCAAATCCCTCCGCCTCCGCGTTCGATCACCGAAGCCCCGGTCCGTACGGCCGGGGCTTCGGTGTATCGGGGCCCGCCACAGGAGATCGTCCGGACCCGCCGGACACGGCGTTTCCGCAGCTCACAAGGGGTGCGCCAAACGGATTTCACATGGCGGCGGCAGTCATGTAATGTTCTTCCTGTCGCCGCGAGCGGGCTGGAAGGGCCGTGAGCGGCGGAGAAAAAAGCAGAAGAACAAGCACTCGTAGCTTAACGGATAGAGCATCTGACTACGGATCAGAAGGTTGCAGGTTCGAATCCTGCCGAGTGCGCAACAGGTCAGAGGTCCTGTGGAGTGATCCACAGGACCTCTGACTTTTGCCTTGACGGCAGTGTTTGACGGCAACCGCCCTGGAGGGCGGGCGCAGGTCGGATCAGACGGCTGCGGGGACGCCCGCCGTGCCGTCGTCATCGTCCTGATCATTGCCGTCACCCCTCAGCGCATCCCCGACGCGGTCGAAGGCGGAGCGCTGGGAGTCGAGCCGTACGAAGGTATAGATGTCCATGGTCACGCGGATCGAGCTGTGGCCCAGGACCTCCATGATCATGCGGGCGTCGGCGCCCTGTTCATGGAGGAGCGAGGCACAGGTGTGGCGCAGGTCATGAAAGCGGACCTTGCGGACGCCGGCGCGGACGCACAGGGCCTCGAAGGAGCGGTTCAGGTTGCGCGGCTCGATGGGGGTCCCGTTTTTCGTAGTGAAGACGAGGCCCTGACCCGTTTCCTTCCAGTTGGCACCCGCGGCCTTCCGCTCAGCGATCTGCTGGGCGCGCTGGGCACGGAGAGCGGTCACGCACTCGGGCGGAAGGGCCACGCGACGGGCGGAGCGCTGCGTCTTCGGCGCGACGATCAGTAGTTCGCCACCTACCCGCTGTAGGGCCTGCCGGACGGTGAGGACGCCTTCGTGCAGGTCCACGTCCGACCAGCGCAGCCCCAGCAGCTCACCGCGCCTCAGGCCTATGCGGACCGCCAGCTCGTACGTGGCCCATAGCCGGTTGTCCCGGACCGCCGCCAGGAGCTGACGCCCCTCCTTGGCCGTGAGCGGTTCGCTCTCGCGCTTCGTTCCCATGCTCAGCTCCACGTTCCGGGCCACGTTACGGGGCAGCTCGTCCTCACGTACGGCGTGCTGGAGAGCGGCGCGCAGGATCACCAGCAGGAAGCGCACGGTCCGATCAGAGGGGACCTTCTTGCAGCACTTGCCGAGGGCGCAGCAGCGCCTCTTGTGCTCGGGCCGCTTCTTGTCCTTGCCCTGTGCGCAGCACTGGCAGGTGGCCGCCGTCTTGGTGAGGAAGGCCCGGATGTCGCGGGCAGTGAGCCGGACCAGCTTCTTCTTGCCGAAGTCCGGGGTGACGTAGTTGCGGACGAGGGACTCGTAGTTGACGTAGGTCGTCCGGCGGACCTTGCCCTTGGCGACGTTCGCCAGCCAGTACGTCAGGTACTCGGCAATCGTCATCTTGCTCGTGGCGACCGGCAGGCCGTTGAGAGAGTCCGCCTTGAGTCTGGTGAGCTTCTCGTGCGCGTCATCCCAGGTCTTGCCGTAAACGCTGCGCCGCTTGTACGTGCCGTCCGTCGTCAGGACGTACGCACTGCCCTCCCAACGGCCGTCCTTACGCTGGTAAATGGTGCCCTCGTTGTTGGCGTTCTTCTTCGGCTTGGCCATCAGGCGGCTTCCTGTTCGGTGCGGAGAGATACGTACGCGTCCACGGCGGCTTCGCTGATACGACGGCAGCGGCCGATCTTGAAGGAGGCGAGTTCGCGGGAGCGGATCAGGTCGTGGACCTTCCAGCGGCTGATACCGAGACGTTCGGCGACCTGGTCCACGGTGAGCACGGCCGTCGTCATGCAGGCACCAGTTTTTCGTGCTTGAGGCGTTCGCAGTGGGCTATGTCGTGGCGGACTTGGGCGGCGAGAAGTTCTTCGCCAGGGCGGTAACCGCTACTGAGGTAGGTCCACGCGGAGGCGGTGACGAGGGTGGTGTTCTCGTCGCTGACGGGGAGGCCGGCGCGGGCGCGGGCGGCCTCGGCTTGGGTGAGGCGCCAGGCGCGGCGTACGTCGCGGAGCGCGCCGAGGGTGGTGGAGTAGGCCCGGGACTTGGTGGAGAAGTGGCCGCGGAAGCCGAGCATGTGGGCCCACTTCCAGAGCTTGAGGTCAGCGAACTCGGGCAGGTGGCCGAGCGCCCACGCCGTGCGGATCATCTGCCGCACGTGCTGCTGGACGGCGAGGTCTGGGAGGGGCTCGGCTTGGCCGGTGCCGTCGCAGCCGTCACAGAGGTCGCGAAAGCCATCCGGGCCGCGTACGTAGCCGTGTCCCTGGCAGGGGCGGCATATGAGGGTCCGGTCTACGGTGCCCGCGCCTTCGGCGTTCTTGGTGGCGTACTTGGCCACGTATCCGGCGACCTTGGCGTCCGTGAGTTCACCGTCGCCCAGAGTGGAGATCGGGTCGACCTTGAACCGGCTGCCCCAGGTGATGACGCGCTCGCCCACGGCGTCGGACTCGACAGTGAGGCGAGCACGGTCGACCGCCAGGCCCATGGCGGCCTGAAGGGCGTCGAAGGTGGCCCAGGGCGGGGGCAGGGTGGTGTGGCCGTCGGGTCCGTCGAAGCGGATCACGGCGTGGAAGTGGACCAGGCCGCGCTTCTGGTACTCGGCGACCTTGGCGAAGGAGACGCGGAGGGCGGCGTTCAGAGCCCTCTGTGTCATGCCGAGGTGCTCGGCGAGGGCGCGGCGCAGGTAGGTGGTGAAGCGTGCCCACAGTTGCCCGGCGTGTGCGTTCCAGAGCACGGCGCCGGTGTAGTCGTACGTGGCCGGGTCCAACGGGGTGCCCAACACCGGGTTGTCTTCGACGTGGTGGGTGCCGCAGCCGCAGGGGCGAGGCTTGCCCACGTGGTCGTTCTTGCGGCTGTGGACGGGACCGAACGAGGGAGCGGTGAGCGTCACGAAGGCGCGGGGATGGTCGCGGACGGTTTCGGCGACGTTCTTGCCGCCGGACAGTCCGGCCTTGATCAGGTGGTAGATGTCGGCCGCATATACCCGTGAGCAGGAGGGGCAGCGGGAGGCACGACGGTTGCCGCAGGTGGTCAGCAGGCGTCCGGAGGGTTCGTCTTCGGAGCGGTAGTAGCGGACCGTTGCGTAGCCCTCGCAGTGTGGGAGCTTGCCCAATGCCCGACGCCGACCGGCCGCAGGAACTGCCTGCCAGGCTGCTCACCGATCCCGAGATGATCAATGCGTGTCGGGTACGGGACTTCGCCAGAGTCTTCCGCCTGGTGAAGACCAGGGCGGGCATCTACCCGTCGATGATCGCCAGGCGATGCAACCTGACCCCCAGCCGTGTTGGCGAAGTGATCGCCGGACAACGCCAGCTGCAACACATCGAAGTCATCGAGCGCATCGCGGACGGCCTGCGCATCCCGGGGCACATGCTGGGGCTTGCTCGGCGCCCTTGGGAGACGCCCCAGGCTCTTGTGGTCACCGAGCGCCAGGCACCCGAGGAGCAGCCGGAGGCGGAGAAGGCGACCGCTGTCTCTCTGCCGGGGCCAGACGTAGACAACATCCTGGCGTTGGCCACCCGCACGAACTTGAGCGCGGCCACGCTTGAGGCGTTCCGCGCGTCCATTGAGGACTACTGGCGACGGGATGACCAGCACGGCGGAGAGGCGCTGAGGCCGGCCATCGTCGGCCAGCTCCGGTACGTGGTCGGGCTCCTGAAGGAGAGCCGACCGCCCTCCATCCAGAACGGGCTGTACGGAATCGCCGCCGAGCTGGCCCGCCTCACCGGCTGGACCTACTTCGATGCCCGCCAGTACAACCAGGCCCGCGCGTACTTCACCGAGGCCCTGCAGCTCGCCAAGGAGATAGACGACCGCGAGTTCATGGCCAACGTCCTTGCCTGCATGAGCTTGCAGGCGACCTACCAGGACAAGCCCGCGGACTCCCTGGCACTCGTGACGGCCGCCCAGGACCAGGCCCGTTCTGCCCTGGGCACCACACCGCGCGTTCTGTCGATGCTGTCCATGCGCGAAGCCTTCGCGCACGCCACCCTCGGCAACCAGACCTCCACGCACAGGGCGATCGGGGAAGCACACCACCAGTTCGAGCAGATCTAGGTGAACGACCCGGACCCGGCATGGGTGTCCTACTTCGACGAGCCGAAGCTCATCGTGGACACGGGCATCGCCCACGGTCGTCTGGGCGAATCGGCGACGGCCGAACCCTTGATCGCAGATGCTCTGCGGAGGGAGGACAGCACGAACCAGCGCGGCCGTGCGTTTCACGCGTTCTGGCTGGCACGGACGCAGCTGGACCAAGGCAAGCTGGACCAGGCGTGCCACACCGCCACGCAAGCTCTGAAGGCCGCGTCGGTGGTGTCCTCAGAGCGAGTGTCAGGCCACCTCAGAGAGTTCTACGACCAGTTGGCCCCGCACAGGCAGGAGCCCGTAGCCCTGGCCTTCGAGGCGCGGCTACGGGAACTCCTCCCACCAGTCAGCGGATCGTTTCATCCATGAGCAGGTACAGCAGACCGACCAGAGATCCACTGCTCACGATCTCGCGACGGTTGATCATGCCCCGCACCTCGGACAGAGGAATCCACTCGATGCGGTCGGACTCGTTCTTCTCCGTGGGCGAACCGGCATAGGTAGCGCCGTCCACGCGGAAGACGTGGTGCTGCGAGTCGGTGATGCCGTTGGCCGGCTCGGCGTAGATCAGGGGCTTGATGGGGCCAGGGCGCCAGCCCGTCTCTTCCAGGACTTCGCGCGCTGCCGCCTCTTCCGGAGTCTCGCCGTCCTCGACCAGGCCCATGGGGAGCTCCCAGGCCCAGGAGTCGGTGATGAAGCGGTGCCGCCACATCATGAGAACCTCTTGGCGATCATTGACCACGGTGGCGACGGCCAGGTGCCGGAGGCGAACGACGTGATACTCCCACCTGCGCCCGTCAGGCTGCTGGACGACGACCAGACAGAGATTCACCCACTTGTTGGTGTAGATCTGCCGCTCGCCATGGGTCTTCCACTGCATGAACGCCGCCCCTCTCACGCGATGCACCCCAGCATCTCAGACCAAGACAGAGCTGAGCACAGGATTAGCGTCAAGGTGACGTAATGCCCGGATGGGTCGGAGCGGATCTTGTGTCGGAGCCGACGTGCCGCGGGGACGTGGTGCCTTGTGGTGCGCACGCCACGGTGGCCCGATGAGGTCAAGGCGCCGATACGCCCTCAGCTTGGGAAGCTAAGGTGCTCCAGGGCCTTGCTAACAGGTTGACCTGCGGCGGAAGGGTGTTGACACCTGGTGGGCGGGCTCGCTGATTCCCCGCTGTTCCCCCTGGTTCCCCGTACGACCTGGCACGTGTCTGGCACGACCTGTTGCCGTTGATGGCCACCTACGGTTGCGGTGGTTGCTGTACTCCGCTGCTGTACTGCAACCCCACCGCACCCGTGGGCAACCCGGTATCAAGCCTACGATTGACGTGGCCCGCGTCGGTCGGTGGCTGCATCCCCCAGCGCCGGCCCGCTGTGGAGGGGACCAGCCCGTTCGAGCCGGGCCGGGTGGGGAAGTGACATCCGCATTAGGACTTCGATCCGAGCCCGGCGTGGTCCGGGCCCTCCTTGCGCATCGGGGCCGTACGCGGCTGCTGTCGCCGCCGTCCGTGGTCGTTGATGTCAGTGTTGGATGTCAGCGGAACACTCAACGCTGTGGCCCACGTTGAACTCCACGGCTCCGCCTCGCGCAGTCCCGCGAGTTCCTTTGAGTTGAGGTTAGCCAAAACGAGATCCCCGGCCAGTTCGGACCTGCCAAACCATCCCGCATGGATGCAGGGTTAGCCCCAGTGCTGGGCGCGCTGGCGGGGGTGTGTCGTTAATTAGACACTCCCACGCGGCGCGCGGCTCCGTGTCATACAAGGAACTCGGCGAGCGGGAAGGAGCGATGGCGACGTGGTGGAACCAGATAGTTCTGCCGGTGGGTCGTGTGCAGGACCGAGTTGATGCCGGCGTGGGGGCTGCGCGGTGCGATAGGGAGTGTCATATCGGGATAGTGGCCGTCCATCGAGAGCCGAACGCGATTGAAGATTGCAATCGTCGGCTGGAACTGAATGAAGTGCAACCCGGCCGCTTTCTTCTCGCTGTAGTGGTCTGCCGTCGGATCGGATGTGTAGTGGAATGGATTGTCCAGTGTGTCGAAATCGCCGCGCACGGGGATGGTCGTCCCCGTGGGGTAGGCCTTCCCGTAGTTGCTGGTTGTCGGTGATGTGGTGCTGTCCACCTGCGACATGCTCCCAGTGTGGCCGTAGGCGTGGTAGCGCTGGACCCCTTGCGCTACTTCGGCCTCACTTTGACCTGGCGGTTGGAGGGCAAGCGTACCCGGGGCGGGCGCGGGCGAGAGGCCGGGCTGGAGCATCGCCTGGACGCGATCCGCGTACTGAGGGAAGTTCTGTTCGTACCAGGTCACCAGATCTTGAAACAGGTGCGAGAGATGCATGGTGGTCCCCTGTTTGAAGTAACCGTTGGGCCACTGATCGGTGAGGCCAGGTAGGGTCTCCAGATTGGCGATGTTGCCGGGTCCCATATTCGAGTCCAGGGTGGTGGCGAAGCCGAGGAAGCCCTGCGCCTGTCGAGGAATCGACTGTGCACCGGGGATATTGGCTGCCAGCGCCAGCTTGCTCGGCAGGCCCTGTTGCCCGTAGAAACCGCCCCCGGAGAAGCCGTAGCGGATACTCGTCACCTTGAACAGGCTGCCCGCCTGGTTGCTTCCAGACCCGAAGAGGACGTTTTGGGCTGCCTTGATATTGGCGAGCGAGTCACTGCGGAGTAGCACGGCCACGTCATTCTGTTCCAAGCGGACCGGCCCGAAGCCAGGCGGCGACTGGTCGCTGGGGAACGTCCTGGCCTCCTGCAGCGCATATACGGTATGGCCCTCCGTCTTGGAGGTCGCCAAATCGACCGGCAGATACTCTGGGTAACGTGTTCCCGCCTTGAAGAAGCCCGACGCCTTGCCCAGGGTTGGGATGTAGTGGTGAAAGTAGGGAAGTCCCCAGGCCACAGTGGTGGCCACTCCTGTGGGAGTGGGCGGAAATCGGCGTTCCACATCCAGGAGGGCGGACTCGAGGTGGTGCTGCGCCTCCTGCAACGCCTTGGCATTCGCCGACACATTCAGCCTTGCGGTAATGACATGATCATGCAGGGCCGGCACCCGGACCGCAATCGTGCCATTGCTGCTCTTCACGCCCGAGCCATCGACCATGACCACCTGCTCGTTCTGCAGGATATATTGCTCCTGGACGGGCGGGCTGTCGGCGCCAGCAGCGGGCCGGTCCGGTGGTTTTGCAATGCTGTCGATCAGCTCATAGATGCCGGCGGATGCTAGAGCGGCACCGAAGGCGCCCGCTGTCCCTTGAAGCAGGCGTCGCCTACTCAAGTTGCCGTGTGATCGTCCCGCACGCGCATTTTCGTTGCTATCTGACATGAAACATATTCCCCACTGTGGAGTAGATGTCCGAGGGTGCGGACTGGGTGAGTGCGCCGTCGCTGAGGACCGTCCCCCGATTAGCCTGCTACCACGTCTCCGCCATAGGGTCTGCTCGCGATGCGGGGTTCGCAGCGCCGATACGGCCTTGCGCACGTGCCGCCAGATAGCCGATGACGGTGGGCGTGCTGGCCAGTTGCCATCGTCATCACCTTCGCTGTCGCGATATAACCACACGCGGCCTGGGTCATTGAAGCCAACACGCGGCGTCCTGGGTCATTGAAGCCAATACCAATCTGGTTCGGCTCATGAACCTATCCGCTCACCCAAGACTCGCTGACAGACAGTGTTGCGACGATTCCTTGAACCCGGGCAGTACACGTCCATCAAGCTCACCACACGCCTGGTCGAAGCCGGAATCCAGGAGTCAATGGGCTCGGTGGGGGACTCGTTCGACAACGCCCTGGTGGGACACCTGTGGATATTGACTGGTCAAGACCGAGTGCGTCCACGGCCTCGTCTTCGCCGTCCGGGCCGAGACGAACCTCCCGCTCTTTGAATACATCGACGGCTTCTACGATCCCCGCCGCATCCAGAAACGGATCGGCTACCTCAGCCCCATCGAATTCGAGGAAAAGCACTACGCCGACCAGGCAACGACCGAACCAGTGAACCTGAAACCACGTCAGCCCGCACTGACCTGCTCGTCAGCACCTCCCACACAGCGGAGGGAACACACAAGCGCGCAAGTGGATGGCCTCTGACCAGCCGTATCGGCCAGAGGCCATCATTGCGGCATCACCTGTTGATACCCATCGTTCCCTGCCATTCTCCGGTCTGGCGGGTAGCGGGACGGGCATACGGCTCAGTCGTTGGGGATGTACGCGTGCGAATGAGACCAGAAGTGAGACCGGGCATTGGCCAGCACCTCGTCCTCTGCCACGACGTCGAGCTGATGGAATGTCGCAGCCTGCCGTTGGATGCCGCACCACACGGTGTCAGGCGGTCGGCGCTGAGGAAGCCGCCCGGAGCGCAGCCACGGTCACCGATGACGCGCTGACCGCACCGACGGCGCCGCCCTGCGTCCTCGGTCCGTCATGCCATGGGCATGGCCGGGCCTGGCTCGTGCTCGCCGGGTGGAGTTCCAGGCTTGAGGATGACGGAGGTGTAGTGGTTGGCGAAGAAGTACGAATAGGACAGGCCTTCGTCGATCCTGCCGAACTCGTTGCTCATCATGGTCATAAGCGCTGTAGTGCGGGTGCCGTTGCTGGCGTAGGCGGTGAACATCTGGTTGGGCGGCAGCCCTGTGGCTCCGATGGTGACTTCGTTGATGCCGGGGAGTGCCCGGATCAGGGCCGTGCCCTCGCCGGAGCTACCGGAGACGCGCAGGGGGATGTTCTGTGTGCGCATGCCCAGACCCTGCCGGCCCAGGTTTTGTGTGCTGGTGGCTGGAGTGTTGCGGGCGACGTACACCAGCGCCATGGGCGACTGGCCGATGGGGAGGGTCTTGATCACCGAGTTCGTGTGTGTGTCGATGACGTCTACCGCGTCGGAGTTCTGCAGGGCGACGTAGATCCTGGTGTTGTCGGGGCTCGGCCAGATGCCGTGGGGGCCGTGGCCGTTGTTGTGGATGGTCTTCACCAGCGTGGGTGGCGCCCCGGTTTTCGATCGGCGGTACACCAAGGTCTCGTCCAGTCCGCCCACGGTCATGTAGGCGTAGTCGACGCCGCCGACGGTGACGAAGTTGGGGTGGTTGGTGCGCGGTCCTGTGTTCAGCACCGCCTCCACACGGAAGGTTTGTGCATTGACCACAGCGGTGGTCCGGCCGTTGGTGGGCATGCCGAGCCAGATGTCCCGGCCGTCGGGTGAGATGGCCTCGTCGGAGGACCCACCCGCCTGTTCTGGGATCGGCAGGCGCTTGATGATCCGGCGGGAGGCGACATCGATCATGTCCAGCCTCGAGGCGCGCAGGTGGTTGACGTAGGCGAGTTTGCCGTCGGGGCTGAAGACCACCTTCGACGGCCCGTCTTCGCTGTAGATCCGGTCGACCTCCTCGCCGGCCCGCCAGTCGAGCACCGAGATGTAGTCCTGGCCGCGCACCGCCACCCACAGCTGCGTGCCGTCCGGCGAGAAGAATCCCTCGTGCGGCGCCCGGCCGACGTATATGGTGCGCACTACTTTGTTGGTTGCGGTGTCGATGATATGGACGGCGTTGGTGGTCACGTCGATCACGTCGAGCCACTTTCCGTCCCGGGAGAAGCCCAGGCCGTGCACGTCGATCTCCCCGTCGTACATGGCCCCCAGCACGTCCGCGCTGGGGTCCAACCGCGGCTTGCCCAGAGCGATCGTGCCCAGCACCGTGTTCGTCGCCGGATTGATGACACTGACCGTGTTGGAGGATTGGTCGGCGGTGTACACCCGGTCGTTCCCCGAGATCGGCTGCGCCCCGGGCAACGCCGGAGCTTGGATCAGCGTGCCCGGCACTGAGGGGCCGGCGGTCGACCCCACTGTGGGGGCCGGCACCGGACCCAGGTGCGAGGACGCAGATTCCTGCGTCCCGGACGTCGTGCAAGCGGCGATGGACGCATACACGACCGCCGCCACGAACGCCCGGGCAAAGCTGGGTCTTATACCCATGTTCACTCCTTGTGGTCACGTCGCCGGTGGATAGCCCGCGTCACAAGCTGCCACCGGCGCTTGGCTCGTGAGGACTGTGCTGTGGGGGCTGTGCCGCGTGGCGCGAGAGGTTGCGGCAGGAACTGGTCGCTGCATTCATCAACGGCCACTGGCGAGAGCAGCGCCTGTCATCGTGGCGCCGAGGTCACCTCTCCCGAACGCGATCATGCGTCCCCGAGCACATGACCGATGACGCTTGACGTCGGTCGCCCGAATCATCGTCGAGCCATAAGGAATCTAACGGACACTTTCGACATGCTCACCTCGGCCGGAGGTTTTCACTCGGACGGCCCGTCTGTCGGCGAACGGCAGGCAAAATGCGCCGCCGTTCAGACTTCGCGCGGTGTACGTCCAACGAGTTCACGATGGTTCACGACGGGCCGACCAGACCTGCGATCGCAGCCACACCAGGCAGTAGCCCGCGCGGGCGACGGAGCAGGTTGGGCTGGTGGCCTGCCCGGTCCCCGCCACGCAGCGTGAAGCGAACAAAAACCCGGTGGCGTTGAGGTCAGCGCACGTGCCGAAGATCTGATCGCGGAAGCCGCGAAGCGGGGCGAGGTGGACCTGCCCCTGGTCAGCATCGACTCCACCACCGCGCGGGCTCACCACGACGCTGCCGGGATGCACCTGGACGAGGCCGCCCTCACCGCGCTGGAGAAGGCTGCCGCCGAGGAGGAGAAGGTTAGGCCAAAGGGGGCGGCCTCGAAGAACAAAGCGGTCCGGACACCGCAGGTGACCCCGAGCGGGAAGAGCGTCGACGCGCCCGGCGCCGCCGCAAGTTCCGGCTGAAGGCCGCCCCGCTTGGACGGTCCAGGGGCGGGCAGGCCAGCAAGGTCCACCCCGCCGTCGACCGGAAGTGCCGCCCGCTGGCGTTCATCCTGACCGCCGGACAGGCAGCCGACAGCCCGCAGTTCATCCCCGTGCTGGGGAAGATCCGGGTCCGCGAGAAGCGGGACCAGGCGGCCAACTGGAGGAAGAAGGGCTCCAGAAGCGGTCGGCGCGTCAGCCACGACGCGGACCTGTACAAAAGGAGAGGGGTCGACTCGCTCCTGCAATGTGGCGGAAAACGGAAAATTCGATGAGTTTGACTATTGAGGCTCGACAATCGAAAAGCAGGGTGGTGCTTGCACTCGCCCTAGTCCCAGTGACCGTCGGGCTACTGCCGGCGCCGCCCAACCTCCATCTGTGCCGAACGTTGTTCCTCGCCCCGCTTATCACGGCCCCCTCTGCCAGACCGCGCCGGACCGTACTGGTCGGAGCCCTCGCGCTCGCGGCCCTTCTTCTGGATGCGGCACGGGAAGGCGGCATTCTTTCGGAGAACCACGCCACGAGCATCACGATCCTGGGCGCCATTGCGGCTTTGACCGTGCTCATGAGCATCAGGCTGCAATGCCGCGGGCATCAGGTATGCCGGCTGCGATCGATCGCCAAGGCGGTGCAGCGGGTTCTGCTACCACCGCTGCCGCAGAACGTGGGGTCACTGCGCATCGCTAGCTGTTACAAGGCTTCCGAAGAGGAGGCCCGGATCGGTGGTGACTTCTACGCTGTCACCCGGGACCACAGCGGAACCACCCGGGTGCTTCTCGGGGACGTACGTGGGCACGGCTTGGCGTCGGTTGAAGGAGCCGCGCATCTTGTAAGAGGCTTCCGCGATCACGCTCGCCGGAATCTTTCGCTTCCTGAGCTCGTCAGCCCGCGCTCGCGACGGCCGTTTCTACCCGCTCTTCGAGCGCGCCAGGGCGTTGTCGGCGAAGGGTTGCGACAGTTTCCTGAAGCATCTGTATCGCGATATGCAGATGCACGCTGGCCAAGCGCCGAGTGACGACGTGGCCATGGTTGCTATCCAGCGCATGCCTTCCCACTCCGTCCACCGCGGCGAGTAGACACCCACTTCCTCAACCGACCCCTTCCCCAGCTTCCATCCCGTCTACTGTCGACCCACACACCGTGGAGCGGGCGTGGTTCCCGGCGTCCAGGTGGAGCGTGCTACCGCACGAACGACCTGGACGCCAGGGGCCGCGTCTGCTCGGCTCTGCCTGGGTCGACGGCAGGCGGGATGGGAGCTCCCCCTCGCACGCCAGATTCGGCCGGCAGTCGCGAACGGCGCCCCCTGCATCTCGGAGCCTGAGCGCCCCCGCCGGAGGCATGCTCTTGCCCGCGGGCCGTAGGAACGCCTGTGCGTCAGGCAGCGTCAGTGGTCAACTTATCCAGGAAGACGGACAGGGCCTATAGATCGTGACTGGATACGCGCCCTAGTCTAGTGGGAATGTCACAGCCCTACCACGTCGGCGAGCAGGTCCACCTGCTCCAGGCCGCCGCCGTGGGGGAAGAGAATGAGTTCGTCACAGCCTGCCTCGCCATAGGCAGCGACCTCGCGGGCGACATTTTCGGGCGTGGCCAGACCCGCTTCGATGCTTTCGCGGATGTAGGTGCCCGAGGTGTAGTAACTCGCAAGACTGTTGTGCAGGCGTTTCTCTGCGCCCGGGCCCAGCGCGAAGTGCGCGGTCGCGACCAGGCGGGGCTCGCCCGCCTTGCCCGCATCCCGCCACGCCTGCCTGACCCCCGGGAGGAGGGAGCGGAAGTTCTCCACCCCCTGGGCTCCGCCGATCCAGCCGCGACCGTAGGTGACCATTCGCCGCAGGGCGGTCTTGGTGAACCCGCCGAACAGCAGTTGGGGGCCGCCAGGCGTGGCCGGGCGGGGCCCGATACCGTCGTGGCTTTGCCACTGCCGGGTGGCCGTTTCGAGCAGTGAGTCGAACAGCTTGCCGCGGCGCTGGAAATCGAGCCGGCCTGCCTTGTAGTCGTCCTCCCGGGCGCCAGGTGCGAGGCCCAGCACGAGACGGCCGCCGGACAGGCGGTCGAGCGTGGCGGCGGACTTGGCGAACAGTGCGTGGTTGGCGCGCAACGGGGCCAGCAGGATGCCCGTGGTCAGCCGGATGCGGGAGGTGGCTCCGGCGGCGACGGCCAGTGCGGTCAGAGGCTCGTAGTTGTCATAGACAAGGCGGTCGGTACAGCCGAGCGTGGAGAAGCCGCGCACCTCGGCGCGTCTCGCCCAGTCCACGATCGACAGACCCGGGTCGGGACGCAGTACTGGTAGTCCGATGCCGATGTCCATGGCGTCGTGCTCCTCTTGGGCCAGGGAAGGACGCCCGGACTCCGTCGTGGTCGTCGGTGTCCGTGAACGCCTGCAGCCGGGTGACTTTGTGCACGCTCAGGTTGTCCCATATGGGCGCGATCGGCGCGCCGAGCCACGGTTACCAGGTTGCAGTAATCGCTCGTGCGTTCGCATGCGGCAGGACTCAAGGCTGGGACGCCCAGGGGGCAGGTTGTGACTCTCCGCTCGTATCGTGAAAAAGACACACGACGGTGGCAAGGCAGGAACGTCATGACGGAGCCGGAGGTCGACTACACGGCGGTGTTCCGGGCCCTCCCCGGGGCGGTGGCGTTGATTACCCCGGAGCTGGTCTACGCGGACGCCAACGCGGAGTTCTTGCGCATTCGGGGCCTCCCCCGCGAGCAAGTGATCGGTCGGTTCCTGCCGGCGGACCGCGCCGAAAACGACCCCGCCGTGCCTCTCGTGCTCAAAGTCTTGGCGTCAATACGCCGGGTGGCGGATACCGGCGAGCGCGACACCGTAGCGCTGCAGCGCTACGACATGGAGGACCCCGACCAGCCCGAGGTACGGCACGAGCGGTATTTGAACCTGACCAACATTCCCGTCTTCGGCCATGACGGGCGGCTGGCGCTGCTGCTGCACCGGGTGGAGGACGTCACCGAACTCATCCGCGCCCGTGAAGTCGCGCTGACGTTGCAAGAAGCCATGCTGCCCGCTCCCCGCCCGGTCGGCCGCCACCCGGCGGCCGTACGCTACCGGCCCGCCGCTGAAGCGCTGAACGTGGCCGGCGACTGGTACGACCTGGTCGACCTGCCCGGCGACCGCATCGCCGTCGCCGTCGGCGACGTCGTCGGCCACGGCCTGACCGCGGCCGGTGTCATGGGACAACTGCGCAGCGCCCTCACCGCCGCCTGCCTCGTCGCCGAAGGCCCCGCCCGCGCCCTGGACGTCCTCGGCCTGTACGCCCGCACCATCGACGGCGCCGAGAACACCACCGTGGCCACGACCTTCATCGACTGGGACACCCACACCATCACCTACAGCAGCGCCGGCCACCCCCCACCGGCACTCCTGCACAGGGACGGGACCGTCGAGTTCCTGGACCAGGCCACCGACCCCCCACTGGGCGCCCGCCCTCAACACGTCCCCCGGATCCAGGCCGCCGCGACCTTCCACGAGGGCGCCGTCCTCGCGCTCTACACCGACGGCCTGATCGAACGCCGCCGCGAGGACATCGACACCGGCCTCGCCCGGCTCGCCGACTCCCTGGCCCACCACCAGGCAAACGACCCCGAAACCCTCGCCGACGCCGTGCTCACCGACCTGCTCCCACCCGGCGACGCCACCGACGACACCGCCCTGGTCATCGTGCGCCTTTGAAATCAGCCCGCCACTTCCGCGTGCTCGGCTAGACCTCGTTGACGACAGTGAAGTCACCGCTGTTCTTCGTTCTGTGGACGAGCTGGGGACGGCTTGGGGCACCCCTCTCGGTATCACCTGGTCGGCGTCCTTCTCCGTCGGGCATCGATGCCTGTTCAGCTGAGATGGCCGATGGGTACGCTCCCGTCGCAGCCTGTGGTGATCAGTGCCGGGGCGCCAGATCGCGCGGCGCGGTCTTAGTGCGTTGTGGCAAACCGGATTTCGTTCGAGGTGTGTGCGCGGGTGATCATCTGGACAGAGGTACGGGTGCGGCCGTGGGCATGAAAGAACGGGCCCCTTGGTAGTGACGCGGTTACGACACCCAGCACGACCAAGGAAGCCCGTTGCCTGATCAGTTGAGCAGTACCACTGTGCCTGCGTCCACCGCGGTCACCCCTGGGTGTGACTGCTACGTGCACCGGTTCGGTTCGATCGCTCCGGGACAGCGGGCGCGGTGCTATCCGAGTGACATGACAGATGCGGAGTGGGCCGAGGTCCGCTCCGCAATGCCGGTACCGGCCTGGCTCCTCAAGCAGGGCGGGCGTCCGGAGGCGTACTGCCACCGCGAGATGCTCGACGCTGTGCGCTACCTGGTCGACAACGGCGTGAAGTGGATGGCCCTGCCAGTCGACTTCCCGCACTGGCGGGCGGTCTACGACTTCTTTCGCCGCTGGCGGACCTGCGACTACGTGCGTGAACTGCACGAACGCCTGCGCCGCACGGCGAGGGAACGCTCAGGCCGCAACACCGAGCCCAGC
>NZ_JAYWVC010000083.1:0-32843 GCF_036281785.1 Streptomyces chiangmaiensis
GCGCTCGATGACGCCGTTCCAGCTCGAGGAGTCCGCGAACGCACCGTGCACCAGCACCACCGTGGGCTTGGCGGGGGCCTGGTGATGGGCGGGCCTGGCCGCCTCGGCCGGTGCCGTGGCCGCGAAGGCGAGGGCCGCAACAGCCGCGGTGGCGGCCAGCGCGGAGGTGCTCTTACGGGTGGGGCGGAAGACGGTCTTGAGGCGCATGACGGAACTCCTTGGGGTACGACGTTTCGCGCCGGGCGGGTCCGGCGGGTCCGGGCCGCCCTGTTCGGGGCGACGTCGAGAAACCTAGTGCACGTTTATCTGGTGCGCAAGATAAATGCTTGCGAGACACTGGAGTCCCAGAGGGATGCCACAATTGCCTCCCGGGCGACCATCCGGCGACCAGGAGATCGACGACGGGGAGAGTAACCGTGAGCCACGACGACACCCGCGCACCCGCACCGAGCCACCCCGATGAGCCTCCGCTGCCGTTGGAGGACCACTTCTGCTTCACCCTGTACGCGGCATCCCGTGCCGTGATCGGCGCATACCGGCCGCTGCTCGACGAACTGGGGCTGACCTATCCCCAGTACCTGGTCATGGTCGTGCTCTGGCAGCACGGCACCGCACCCGTCAAGGATCTGGTGAGCGCCCTGCAGCTCGACTACGGCACGGTGACCCCGCTGATCAAACGCCTCGAGGCGAACGGCTGGCTCAAGCGGCAGCGGCGGGCGGACGACGAGCGGGTGGTGGAAGTGGCCCTGACTCCGGAGGGCGCCGCGCTGAGCCGGAACATCCGCGCCGTCCCCCTCGCGATCGGCGACGCCATGGGTCTGACCCCCGAGGAGTTCAGGACCGCACAGGACCTGCTGCGGCGGCTGACGACCAACGTCGTTCGCCACACCGCCGGTGCCGAGCGGGCGGAGGCCGCCTCCTAGGGAGCCTGCCCGGTGTGAGTGGCCGGATGCCGGAGGAGGCCCGAGGCCGCTGCCGACGGCTCCCAGGCGCCGGTGGTGGAACCCGGACGCACGATCAAAAGCACGGTGACCGCGGCCCGGAGGAGATTGAAGACGCCGGTCACCAAGGCCGGCCGTGCCGTGGCCCGCTCGTCGAGCGCCCCGGGCCTTCCAGGGAGCACGGGGCCCGGACCCCGGGGCCGCCGGGGGAGAGGTGGCCTGAACCGGGAGTAATTGACCGGGGTGCCTCAGCCGCGCCGGTCGGCCACGGCCCATGACGCGAGGGCGACGGCCCCGGCCACCCCGAACACTGCGGGCCACGCGCCCACCTTCTTGGCCAGCGGATGCGACCCGGCGAAGGCGGCGACATATGCGGCGGTCAGCGCGCCGGCCGCCGCACCGCCCGCCTGCTTCCGCCACTGCTGTGCGGCGGCCACCCCCGCGACGGCGAGCACGGCCCCGCCGAGCTGCCGCTTCCTGCTCCACCGGGCGACCCCGTACCCGCCGACGAGCCCACTCGCGGCCACCAGTGCCGTAGGAACCTTCGCCATCGCTGTCTGCCTCCTGCTGGTGCGTCTCCCGGCCGTCACCGACGTGCGACCCGGCCGCCGTTCCGGCTGCTGACCGAGGCTAACTCCGCCCCGGGCGGTGACGTGGAGCCGGGGCCGAGCCGGGCGCGCCGCCTCGGCGTCCCCCGCACGACGCACGGACGGCGGTCGCGCAGCCGGCAGCGGCGTCATCTCCGGGCCGAGGGAAGCCCGTGGATGCGGTGAGACGCACGTCACATACACCGGCTTCCTTCGTCTGTCACATCACCGGCGGGCCGCTCCGTCAGTGCTGTGAAACCATCGGGACAGCGAGGAGATCGCCATGGAAGCCCGTCTCAACTTCTTCACCAACCCCGTCGCGGCCAAGTTCGCGAGGTACATCAACTCGGCAGGCAAGGTCGTCAGCGACTCGACCCTCCCGGCTGCGACGCAGGAGCTGGTGAAGATCCGTGCCAGCCAGATCAACGGCTGCGGTTTCTGCACCGACATGCACACCAAGGACGCCGCGGCCGCAGGGGAGACCACGCAGCGCCTCCACCTGGTCGCGGCCTGGCGGGAGGCGAAGGTCTTCACCGACGCCGAGCGGGCCGCCCTGGAGCTGGTCGAAGAGGGCACCCGCATCGCCGACGCGGCGGGCGGCGTCCCGGACGAGGTCTGGGCGAACGCGGCCAAGCACTACGACGAGAACCAGCTCGCCGCGCTGGTCTCCCTCATCGCCCTGATCAACGCCTACAACCGCATGAACGTGATCGTCCAGCAGCCGGCGGGGGACTACCAGCCGGGGCAGTTCGGCTGAACCGAGCACCCGCCGGCCCCGGAGTCCGGCCAGGTGCCGCACGGCAGCGGCAGCCGGCGGAGCTGTGAGACGTCACGCCTCGCTATCCTCGGCCAGCCGTCGCCGTCCCACCTCGATCAGTGCAGTGACCGCTCGCGGCACACACAGATTGCCCTCGTAACGAGGCGCGACCACCCAGTGAGCGCCAGGTGGATCTCGGCGATCGACCCGTGGCACTCCCAAGTAGGTGTCCTGGCCGAAGCAGGGAGCGAGCTCCTGGTGCGCCCATACCAGTCCGGCGTGCCATTGGATCAAGGCGTAATACGTGCCTCCCACGGTTCGACGGTCATGGATGACGGGCCCACGCAGTAACTCACCCAGCGCGGCTGACACCTGACTCGGATCCTCAGTGGCGACAGCGGCGTGAACCACGTCCGCCTTCATCCGTACCGCGCAAAATCGTGCGCCGAGCGGTAGCAGAGCAACGCCTTGCGTCGCCCACTCCGTCCGGGCCCGCTCGGGCACGGGGTGGGCTCGCGCAAGCCATTCGGAAATCGCCCGTTCCGTGGTCTGGCCGATGTCCATGATGCATCCCGTCATCGTTCGGTGCCTGGTTGGGTACACAGCGTGCACGGGCCATGTGATGCATTCAAGGACCTTGAGAGGCCTTCTATAGGGCCTATAAAGGGCTTACCTGGTACCCAATGGGTGACATCGCTGGCCTCATAGGACCTACCGTGGGATGGTTGCGGCATTCACCACCTGGAGGTGTCTCTTGCCTCGGCCCACAGGCAACATCCGACTGAAGGCGGCGCGTGTGGCTGCCGGCTTCAATTCGCAGCAAGACTTGGCAGATGCCCTCACCAGCAGCGCGAAGCGGATTGGGATCCGCAGTCTGTCGATCGGAGTACGACAGGTACGACGTTGGGAGTCGGACAACCCGCCTTGGCCGCAACCGGACTGCCAGCGGGTTCTCGTCCACCTGCTCGGACAGAGCATGGAGTCGCTGGGTTTCAACCCTCCATGGGGCTCCGACAGTCCGCAGTCCGACAGGACGCGGCGGACGCTCGTGGCAGGTGGCGCGGCCGCACTCGGGTTGGCATTCCTCGCTGGGCAGGCAGTGGCCGCTACGCAACCCACCACCGCGGGGGCGGACTTCGCCTCCGTGACTCGGTCGCATCGTCGGCTCTACTGGTCCGTGGCTCCGGCCAAGCTGCATCCCGCTGTCATCGCGCACTCCACGCTCGGATGCGCGCTGCTTCCCGAGACGGAGGGCGCCACCCGTCGTACGGTTGCGGCGGCGCTTGCGGAGTCGTATCTCCTCGCCGGCCGGATCGAATTCTTCGACCGTTGTGAGCCGAGCACTGCGGGCGACACGCTGCTCCTGGCTTTGCAGGCTGCGGGCGAGGCCGACGACCCGCTGATGGGTTCGGCGATCCTCGCGCACATGGCGTTCATTCCCGGTTGGGTGGGCGATCGCGACGCAGCGCTGGACAGGATGATCGCGGCCCGCACGTACGCTCGCCGAGCACCGGCATCGGCTGAGTTTCTGGCGTGGCTCGACGCCGTGGAGGCCGAGTGTGAGACCCGATGCGGCAACACCCGTACGGCACTGCACCTGATCGGGCATGCCGAGGACGTTCTCCAGCAGGGCAACGAGCATCCGTCACCTGAGTGGATGGACTGGTTCTCGCCCGCACGACTGGCGGCCTTCAAGGGGAACACGCAGATGATTGAGGGCCACCTGCTCCAAGCCCGAGAGGCTCTTCTGGGCGCTTTGGAAGCAATGTCAGCCGGAGAGGACAAGCAGCGCAGCGTCGTCTACGGCGACTTGGCCGCCGTCGAGGCGGCCTCCAACGACCCCCAGAAGGCGTGCGAATACGCCGGTCTGGCCCTGGATCAACTCGCCACAACTTGGTACGCGACAGGCATGGACCGAGTGCGGGAGGTACGACGTGCACTCGCTCCGCACCAGCACGAGAGCTGTGTCCGGGATCTCGACGACCGCCTGTACGACTGGTCGACGACGGTCAACGCCCTGAGTCGTTGAAATCCCGGATCCGCCGGGGAAGTTCGAGGAGACTACCGACACGGAGGGTTGGAAGCTCCCGGGCTTCGGGGCGGTTCCACTGGATCGTGGCCCATGGACCGCGGCGTACGAGCGTCGTGTGCATCCCGGCTTCCAGCGCCGGGCGAATGTCGTTGTCGTACCGATCCCCGACGTAGAGAACCTCGCGGGCCTCGAACGGCACGGCGGCGGCGACCCGCTTGAAGAACTCGGGGTCCGGCTTGTGGGCGCCCCAATCGTCAGAGGTCCCGATCAGATCGACGTCCTCGGAGAACAGCGACCGCAGAATCCGTCCTGCCCGGATGGTCTGGTTGCCCGCGATGCCGAGCCACAATCCATCGGCTCGGAGCTGGGTGAGGGCCGGACGGACGTCGTCGTACAGGTCCTCCTCGCCGAAGGACTCCGCCTGCCCGGCAGCGACCCGCTTCTCGCGTTCCTCGTCGAGGTCGAACCCGGGCCGGAACTCCTTGAAGGTCTCCCGGTAGTCCCGCCCTTGGGCGATGACGGCCCCGAACATCGCGTGGAACGTATGCCGAGGCACGCCGAGCCAATCGGCCCAAGTCCCGTATTCATGGGTCTCGTCCACCAGGCACTCACCGACGTCGAAGACGACTGCGCGAATCATAGTGGCAGGGTAGCGGGAGGCTTGGGGTGGTCTGAGGCGTGAAAGGCTTCAAACAGTGGCAAACAGGGATATTTGGAGAGCCCGGAGTCGTCCCCGCTCTGCATGGCCCGCGCAATTGTGTGCCAGGCCAGACCTCGGACGATGGCTAAACAGATGTCTGTTGGTGACGCATGGGAAAGATGGATCGCTGTCAGGGACTCTTTGCCTGAACTCCGAGATCTGCTGGATCGTTCACTCATGGTGGCTGCTGATTAGCTTGCGGCGATGGCCGCGTGTGTCCACACATCGGCCGGTAGCTCGTGTTCCAGTTGCCACGTGATCGCCATCGGCTTACTGCCGGTGTGTTCTTCGTAGGCAGCTGGCCCCAGAAGCATCCACGGCTGAGACTTGCCGATGTCGTTGTTCTTGTAGCGGCGCATGAACAACAGGACGTGGCTCCCGCGCTGAACGTGTTGCCGGTAGCGGAGGCCTGTCGGAGAGTTTGCGGCGGTCGAGTTCTGCGACTCCCAGTGGAACAGTGTCGGACTCACAGCGTAGTCCCTATATCGGACTGCGGGCGAGAAGTCCTTTTCATTCTTTTCCAAGGTGATCAGGAGTACATCTGTCTGGATTTCCTCTACCCACTGGACGCCTTGGGCGAAGGACCTGGGCATCTGGCCACCAAAGCGGGCAACTCCCAGCGCCGCCAAGATCTCGGAGCGGTTGTAGGAGCAGTGGACCTTCAAGGGTATGTGGCTGTGGCTACCCGATAGATGGATCGGGAAGTGGTCCGCCTGCGCGATGACGTACGAAAGCACCTGCCGGAGTTCATCGCGAAACACATGGTGATACCGCAGTGACTCAAGGCCTTGTTGGAAGGTCGTGAAGCCGCCTGCGTTGTCCCACAGGTTGAAGAAGAGCATGCGGGCGTACGCCTGATCCGTGGGATCTAGCTCTTCGTAGGGCGTTACGTCGTCGGCGAGTAGGCGGAGGTAGGCGTTGGCGCGATCTGGGTCATCGACGTGGAGGAAGGCGTGGACGCGCTTGAGGAGGGCTGACTCTCCGCTGGGAGCTGTGTCTTTGATGACGCCCGCCCTGCGCAGGATGCTTGTCCAGGAGTTATCGCTCTTGTAGAGCTCCTTGATCTCTCTACGGCTCTCACGCAGATAGTCCGCGAGGCGCGGTGTGTCGTAGGCCTTGACTTCGGTGACCAGGGTCTTGACGGTGGCGTTGAGCTGGGTGCGGATGTTCTCAAGGACCAAGTCCTTGGACTTGCCCTCCAGGATGATCTGGCAGCCGGAGGGCAACTGAGGGAAGTCGCGTTTTATGTGCTCGACCAGCCGGTTGCGAGACAGGTTGGTCAGGGCTCGGAACTGCTCCTCGAAACGGAACTCCGCTCGATGCTGACCTATGAAGTCGAGCACCGTCAGCACCGGCTTGTTCGGCGTACGGCGCAACCCGCGCCCGAGCTGCTGGAGAAATACCGTCGCGCTTTTCGTGGGCCGTAGGAGCAGCAGCGTGTCGACGTCGGGGATGTCCAGCCCTTCGTTGAACAGGTCGACGGAGAAGATCACCTGTATGCGTCCGGCCTTGAGGTCCCCCAGTGTGCGTTCGCGCAGGGCGGGAGCCGAGTCACTGTCGAGCGCTTCGGCTTGGAAACCCGCCTCGCGGAAACGCTGGGCCATGAAGTGCGCGTGCTTCTTGGTTACGCAGAAACCGAGGGCGCGCATGGCGGCCGGGTTGGCGATCTTGTCCTTGACCTGCTTGATGACGAGCCGAGCCCGCGCGTCGTCGCCCGTGTACAGGTTGCCGAGCTCGTCCCGGTCGTAGGCGCCCGATCGCCAGGCGAGGTTGGTCAGGTCCGTTCCGTCTGGGAGCCCGAAGTAGTGGAAAGGGCACAGCAGATCGTTTTCGAGGGCTTCCCACAGTCGCAGTTCGGCGGCGATGCGGCCGTTGAAGAACCTGTCCTGCACATTGGCCCCGTCCATCCGCTCCGGGGTTGCCGTGAGGCCGAGCAACTCGATCGGTCTGAAATGCCCGATGACCCGTCGGTACGTGTCCGCGGTGGCGTGGTGGAACTCGTCGATGACGATGACGTCGAAGTGCTCGGAATCGAGCTGCTCGAGCCGTCGGAGGTTCAGTGACTGGACGCTGGCGAAGACATGCGTCCAGTCACTGGGTTCCTGACCGTTGTAGAGCAGTTCACCGAAGGAGGCGTCGTCCAGCACCTCGCGGTAGGTCCGCAGGGATTGCCTCAGGATCTCCTTGCGGTGGGCTACGAAGAGCAGCCGCGGGAGTGCTCCGCCGAGCTTGTTGCGCATGCTTCGGTAGTCCAGGGCAGCCATGACGGTCTTGCCGGTGCCGGTCGCCGCGACCAGGAGGTTCCGGTGGCGGTCGCGGATCTCGCGCTCGACTCGGAGGCGCTCCAGCATGTCCTTTTGGTGCGGAAGCGGCTGCACTTCGAGGCCGGACAGGCTGATCTTGAGCTCGCCGGCCGGTCTGGTGCCGCCCGCCTGGGCGAGCGCCTCGGAGAGCCGCTCGCCGTCACGGTCGGGGTCGTACGTCTCGAACGCGGCGTCGGCCCAGTAGGCGTCGAAGGTCGCCTCGAACTTGTCGAGCACCTTGGGGGTGGCGACCGACGACAGCCGTACGTTCCACTCCAGACCGTCGAGCAGTGCCGCCTTTGACAGGTTGGAACTGCCCACATACGCCGTGTCGAAGCCGGTGTGGCGCCGGAACAGCCAAGCCTTCGCATGCAGACGCGTGGATCTGATCTCGTAGTTGACCTTCACCTCTGCACCGAATTCGCGAACCAGCCGGTCCAACGCGTACCGATCGGTGGCGCCGATGTAGGTGGTCGTGATGACGCGGATCGGAACGTCCCGCTCCTTCGCCGCGCGCAGGGCATTCTCGAGGACCCGTATGCCGTGCCACTTCACGAATGCGCACAGCAGGTCGATGCGGTCCGCCGTGGCGAGCTCCGCTCTCAACTCTGCGCCCAGACTGGGATCGTCCGGCGCGTTGGTGATCAGCCCGGTTTCGGAGAGGGGGGTAAGGGGGCGAATGGCGTAGACGCCAGGTGCTTCCTGCTTGGTGAGGGCCAGCAACTGTCGGGGGCCGTCGGCGATGGCAGTGGCAGCTTGGTCCTCATCCGGGTCGGGCGCGCTGACAGCCAGTGTCTGCATGATCTGGTTGGCGGCGATCACCTGCATTTTCTGCGGCAGTTGACTCAGCCGGCGTCCCACAGCCTCACCGATGTACCGGGCCAGCACATGTGGCGCCGATTCCTCACCGACCTCTGCGTCGATGGCCTTCCAACCTACGGCTTCGAGTCCGTCTATCCGGTCCTGCAGGTTCTGGGTAATGAGCTGCTCGTAGACACCTGCCGTCGGCTGCAAGAGCTCCCCCGCCTCCGCCACGACTGCTCCCTTGACCTCGTGGTTACCCCCGCGCGATCTCTCGCGTTGATATGGATCTGTTGTAACAGCAGTCACCGACAATCGACGGTCTCGTGACCAAGCTGATCGTCCTCGGACAGCGCGATAAACGTGCACTTCGGTGCCTCGGGTCGCGACCGAGGTCGGCTGGGATCCTTGTCTACGTCACCAGAACGAGCCAACCGCCAACGCCAACCCGAACAGCACGAGACCCCCCAATCCAAGTGCGCCGTCGCCGAGTAAGAGATTGTCCCCGGTGCCCCGCTATTCGTTCGTACGACCACTACTCGGCGCGGGTCCCCGGGGTCATCCCGCCCCGTGGCACTCCTCGTACACCCGCCCCGACACACACCAGCACCCCGCCCCCCGCTCCGGCGGCCAGGCGACCGCTCGTCCACGGGCCGCCAGGGTGGTCGCGTACTGGGGCAGCAGTGACACGTCGGCCGGGGACGTGCTCTCCGATGCCGCGAACGCCTCGTACGACGGCACCGTGCCCGTCACGATGCCCAGATTCGGCGTGCCGGAGGCGGCCAGTTCCCGCAGCGATTCCTCTATCGTCGCCAGGTGCTCCTCGCGGCTGGGGTACTCCGTGGCCAGCACGGGGTACACCGACACCAGCTCCTGCAGTTCGGCCTCCGGCCAGTGCAGTACCGCCACCGGGAACGGGCGGGAGAGGGCCTCGCGGTACGCGCCGAGCTCCGCGCGCAGACGGCTGATCTCCGCCTGGAGCTCCGCCGGGTTGTCCGAGCCGAGGGACCAGATCCGCTTGGGGTCGTGGAGCTCGTCCAGGGAGACCGTGGAGGAGTGAAGGGTGTCGGCCAGTGCGTCCCACTCGTCGTGCGCCGCGCCTAGCATGCGGCGGACCCGGTGGCGGCCGAAGAAGAGCGAGTGCGTGGACTGCGGGGCCTCCGTGTGGCCGGCGAGCAGCAGCGTCAGACCCTGCGTGAACGTCGCCTCGGCTGCCTCCAGCTCGTCGTGCGACTCCAGGGATTCCGCGACGATCAGCCAGGGCGCCGGGTGTCCCGGGGAGGCGGCGCGGATTCCCTCGATGATCGCCCGCGCCTCCGCCTCGTGGTCGTACTCCCACAGGTTCGACGCCTTCAGGGCCCGTACGAGGTGGGGGTTGTCGAGCGACTCGGAGGACGAGAGCAGCCGGTCGTACAGCGTGGTCGCCCCGGGGCGGTCGCCGGCCAGTTCTCGGTGGGCCGCGGCCTGCACCAGCAGGTGTTCCGCGTCCTCGGGATACAGGCCGGCAGCCCGCTCCAGGCGTGCTGCTTCGGCGTTGTGGTCGACGTTCTCGGCAGGCGTGTCGGGGCGCATGGGGGACACCGTACTGCCGCCGACCGGGAAATGAGAGAGATTCGCAGGCCAGGGGCGGCGGAGGGGACCCGTCGAGCCGTCCGGCGGGGCGGGGGTGCCGGACGGGGCCTGCGGGCCCGGCGGCATTGCTCGGGAACGGCCAAGTGCGCGCGAACGTGTGACTCGACGTCAACTGTCGGTGACCGTGCACAGGATCCCGCTCGCCAGTGCCGCGGGCCGGAGCGTCAACCTCTTCACAGTCATGGCCACTTGAAGCCCCACCCCTTATCGTCCGGCGCCATGCGCATCCCCGTCGTCCATCACGCCACGCGGCGGCGCCGTGCCTTCCGCCGCCGCCTCGTCTGGACCGGTGGTGAACTGCTCGTCACCGTCGGCGTCGTGCTCCTGCTGCTCGTGGTGCATCAGCTGTGGTGGACCAACCGGGAGGCTCAGCAGGGGGCCGAGCGCAAGGTGCAGGCACTGGAGCGGGAGTGGGGCGAGCCCGGTGATTCCAGCGGCTCCTCGACGGTCGGCTCCGCGAGGTCGGCCGAGGCCGGAAGCGGCACCACCAAGACCCCATCGCAACGGCGGCAGACGGTCGCCGTGCGCCCGGCCCGCTCCCAGGCCTATGCCGTCCTCGCCGTCCCCCGGCTCTCCCTGCGCGCCCCGGTCGCCGAAGGCATCAGCAAGACCGGTGTGCTCAACAAGGGCTACGTCGGTCACTACCCGGGTACCGCCCAGCCCGGACAGGCCGGGAACTTCGCGGTCGCCGGGCACCGCAACACCCACGGTGAGCCCTTCCGGCACCTCGACCGTCTGCGGCCCGGGGACACCGTCACCGTCGAGACGAGGGCCGCGACGTACACATACGTCGTCGACCAGGTGCTGCCCCAGACCTCGGCGGGGGACGGAGGCGTCATCGCGCCGGTGCCGCGCAGCGGCGTCAGCCCCTCCCACGGGTACGAGCATCGCGGGTACTACCTCACCCTCACGACCTGCACCCCGGAGTTCACCTCCCGGTACCGGCTGGTGGTGTGGGGCGTGCTCGCCTCCGCACGCCCCCGGTGATCCCTACGCCTGCTCGCGCAGCACCAGCACACCCAGCGCGCCCATCACGGCCAGCCCCGCCGAGACGACCGCGGCGACGTTCGCGCCGTGGGCCAGGGAGCCGCCGCCCGAGGTCACCAGGGCGATGGTGAGGGCCACGCCCGCGCAGGAGCCGATGTAGCGGAACGTCTGCTGGGCGCCCGAGCCCATCGCCGCCCGTTCGGTGGGGACCGACTGCACGGCGACCAGCGGGAGTGCGGCGTTCAGCAGGCCGCTGCCGACCCCGCCGATCACCAGACCCGGGAGTACGCGGGCCCAGGAGCCCGAGCCGACGGCTCCGAGCATGGTCAGGACCCCTGCCGCGTGCAGCGTGAAGCCGAGGACCAGTTGGTGGTGCGACGAGACGCGGCCGGCCAGGCGCTTCGCCTGGAGCGCGACCACGAAGGACAGACCGGACCAGAGCAGGAACAGCCATGCCGTGTCGAGCGGGGTGAGACCGAGCGTCCGCTGGAGCAGGGTGGGCAGGAAGGTGAACAGGCCGAGCACCGCCAGGCCCGTGAACAGGCCGCCCACCGCCGAGCCGAGGAAGCGCGGGCGCCGGAGCAGGGAGAGGTCGATCATCGGGGTGGAGTTGCGGTGTTCGACCAGGGCGAAGACCGCGATCAGGACCACGGCCGCCGCGAACAGCAGTGCCACCGGGGTGCGGAGCCAGCCGTCGCGGCCCAGCGTCAGCGCTGCGACCAGGGCGACCAGGGCGAGGCTGAAGACCAGGGCGCCCAGCAGGTCGGGGCGGCCGCCGCGCGGTGCGCGGGACTCCGTGAGGGCGCGTGTGGACAGGGCCGCCACGACCAGCGTCACGGCGCCCAGAATCACGTAGGTCGCCCGCCAGTCGGGCAGTGCGCCGGCGACCAGCGGGCCGACCGCGATGCCGCCGCTGACGAAGGCGCCCCACACGCCGGTCGCGTGCAGTCGGCCTCGCGGGGTCGGGAAGGCGTGCACCAGCAGGCCGAGGCTGCTGGCGAGGATCGCCGCGCTTGCCGCACCCTGCGCGATGCGGGCCAGCGTGAAGAGCAAGGTCGACGTCGTGAAGCCGCCGAGCACGGTGGTGATGCCGAGGGCGACCGTGCCCGCCACGAAGATCCGTCGGCGGCCGTAGTCGTCGGCAAGGCTGCCGGCCACCAGGAGCAGGGCGGCCAGGCCGAGGGGAGTGCCATTGAGCAGCCAGGCCTGCGCGGAGACCCCGGTGTGCAGGTCGGCGGCGATGCCGGGAAGCGAGACCGCCGGCGCGGTGTACGTCATCAGCGCCACGGCGGTGGCCGCGCTGGTCAGGGCGAGGGTGGGGGTCGCCCCGGGTGTGCCGGGGGCCGTGGCAGTGGCGGCGACGGTCTGTGTGGTGCGTTCCAGCTGTGGCAATGGCCTGCCCTTCCGGGGCTGGTCGGTTCAGGGTGGGGACCGACGGTGTTCAACGGTGCGAGGTTGATAGTCAGGTTCGTTCACTGAACCTTGCTGTGTATGACCGTAGCAGGCCTTGGTTCGGTCATTGAACCAAGTTTCCGGAAAGTCGATCCGGTCACTGAACCAACTGGTCGGAATCTCGTTACAGTGGGACGCATGGCTCTCGGCAAGGACTACGCGACGCAGGAGTGCTCCATCGCCCGCGCGCTGGAGATCGTGGGCGAACGCTGGACGCTCCTCGTGGTGCGCGATGCGTTCTACGGCGTGCGTCGCTACAACGACTTCCTCGTCCACCTCGGCATTCCGCGTGCGGTGCTGGCCGCCCGTCTTCAGGCCCTCACCGCCGAGGGGATCCTGGACAAGCGTCGCTATCAGGAGTCGCCGCCGCGGGACGAGTACGTCCTCACCGACCGGGGCGTCGCCCTGTGGCCCGTCCTGCGGGCGCTCGGTCTGTGGGGTCGCGACTACCTGGACAAGCCGGACCTGCGCATCCTCCGGCATGCCGGCTGCGGCACCGAGGAGGAACTGGGGTCGTACGGCGAGTGCCCGGCCTGCGGAACCGTCGTACCCGTCTCGGACGTCGAACTGGTGCCGGGACCCGCACTCGACCAGGACCCGGCAGATCCGGTCAGTAGGGCGCTGCTGAAGCCGAAGAGGCTGCTGCAGCCGCTGGAGACCGAGCCTGTATAGAGGGACAACCGTCCGCCGGGACGGCACACGACGATCGGCGGCGAGAGCAACGGCCTGCTCACCCACAGGCTGCTTGCCGCGCCGCTCGGCGACCGGTGGACCGATGCGCTCGGCCACAGCGGTCTTTTCGGTCCGGCCGGGCTCGTCCACCTCGCCCTGTTCGTGCTCGTCGCGGCCTACAACTACCGGCGTACGAAGCGGATGACGGCCGCGATGCCGGTCCCGGCCGGCGAGGGTGAGCAGGTGTCCGGACTCGGCGTGGTCACCAGGGTCATGCCGTTCCTGTCCTTCTTCACCCTCGTCACCGTGGCGGCGGTGCCGCTGGCCGCCGCGCTGTACGTGGTGACCAGCACGACGTGGAGCGCGGTCGAGCGGACGCTGCTGTACCGCTGAGTGTGTGACGGTGCGGTCCAGTCCGTGAACCGGGTATTGCGGACCGGACGACGACCTTGGAGGATCGACCAGTCCTCCGATGGCTGGGGCCAGGCCACACTCGGCCGCATCCATCGGCCGGACTGCCGCGATCGAGGGAGATTGTGATCATGAAGCTGCTGCGAGTCGGTACGGCGGGGGCCGAGCGCCCCGCGCTGCTCGACGCCGAGGGGATCCTGCGGGACCTGTCCGGTCTCGTGCCGGACATCGACGGACCTCTGCTCGCCGACGACGCGGCGCTCGGCCGGATCCGTGCCGCCGCCGCATCGGGCGAGCTGCCGGAGCTGGATCCGGACGGGCTGCGCATCGGGCCGCCGCTCGCCCGTATCGGCAAGATCGTCTGTATCGGGCTGAACTACCACGACCACGCCCGCGAGACCGGCGCGGAGCCGCCCGCCGAGCCGGTGATCTTCTTCAAGGCGGCGGACACGGTGGTCGGGCCGCACGACACGGTGCTCGTGCCGCGCGGGTCCACCAAGACCGACTGGGAGGTCGAGCTGGCGGTCGTCATCGGCCGTACGGCCCGCTACCTCGAGTCGGGGGAGGAGGCGCTCGCGCATGTCGCCGGGTACACGGTGGCGCACGACGTCTCCGAGCGCGAGTTCCAGATCGAGCGCGGCGGGACATGGGACAAGGGGAAGAACTGTGAGACGTTCAACCCGCTCGGACCCTGGCTGGTGACCGCGGACGAGGTGCCCGACCCGCAGGATCTGCCGCTGAAGCTCTGGGTCAACGGCCAGTTGAAGCAGGACGGGACGACGGCCGAGCAGATCTTCCCGGTCGCCGAAGTCGTGCGGTACGTCAGCCGGTTCATGACGCTGTACCCGGGTGACGTCATCAACACCGGTACGCCGGCGGGAGTCGCGCTCGGGCAGCCGGAACCCAAGCCGTATCTGCGGGCCGGGGACGTGGTCGAGCTGGAGATCGAGGGGCTCGGCCGGCAGCGCCAGGAACTGAAGGACGCGTAGGCGCCCCACGCAGCGGCCGGGGAACTGCCGGCGGTCGGTCGACGCGGGTCGTCGACGGCCGCTCGCGCAGTTCCCCGCTCCCGTCTCAGGGGCGCGCTAACCCTCGCCCCTGAACCTCTCCAGTGCCTGCACCACCAGCGCGTGGTCCTCCACCTGCGGCAGACCCGAGACCACCACGGTCCCGATCGCGCCGGCGCCCTCGACCATGATCGGGAACGCGCCGCCGTGTGCCGCGTACGTGTCGGGATCGAGGCGCGAGGACTCCTCGAACGTCGTGCCCTTCGCCCGGAAGCGGGAGCCGACCAGCAGGGAGGAGCAGCCGTAGCGCTCGACGACGCGGCGCTTGCGGTCGATCCAGGCGTCGTTGTCGGGCGTCGAGCCGGGCAGCGCCGCGTGGAAGAGCTGCTGGCCGCCGCGGCGGATGTCGATCGCGACCGGTGCCTTGCGCGCTCGTGCCAGCTCCACCAGCAGGGTGCCGAGGGTCCACGCGTCGTCACAGGTGAAGTGAGTGAGCGTCAGGCGTCGTTCCTGCGCCTCGAGTTCAGCGATGTCCGGTGCCGTCGTCACAGCGCCACCACCACACCGTCGCGGGCCGAGCGCCGGGCCGCCTCCAGGACGTCGAGGGCCGCGGCCGCCTCGTGCGCGGTGACCGGGTTGGGGCCGCCCTCGCGCAGGGCCTTCGCGATCGCCGCGTAGTACGCGGGGTAGTCGCCGGGCAGGGTCGGCAGGGGGTTGCCGCCGCCGGTGAGCGGGGACTCGCCGGCGCCGACCCGGCCCCACAGGGGCTCGGGCTCCTGGCCCCAGCCGGGTCCGGGGCGCAGGCCCTCGCGCAGGGCCGCCTCCTGGGGGTCGAGACCGTACTTGACGTATCCGGCGCCGGAGCCCAGCACCCGGAAGCGCGGGCCGAGCTGGGCCGTCGTGGCGGAGACGTGCAGGTGGGAGCGGACGCCGCTGGTGTGCGTGAGCGCGATGAACGTGTCGTCGTCCGTTTCCGCGCCCGGTCGGCGGATGTCCGTCTCGGCGTAGACGCGGGCGGCGGGGCCGAAGAGCACGAGTGCCTGGTCGACGACGTGGCTGCCGAGGTCGTAGAGCAGACCTCCGATCTCTTCGGGGTCTCCGGACTCGCGCCAGCCGCCCTTGGGCTGGGGCCGCCAGCGTTCGAAGCGGGACTCGAAGCGCCGGACGTCGCCCAGCTCGCCCTCCGCCAGCAGCTGGCGGAGGGTCAGGAAGTCGTTGTCCCAACGGCGGTTCTGAAAGACGGAGAGCAGCAGGCCGCGCGCCTCGGCCAGGGCGGCAAGCCCGCGTGCGTCGGCCGCCGTGCCCGCGATCGGCTTGTCGACCACGACCGGCAGATCCGCCTCCAGCGCGGCCGTCGCGATCGGGACGTGCGTCTTGTTCGGAGAGGCGACGACGATCAGGTCCAGCTCGTCCGCCCGGGGCCACAGCTCGTCCGCGGTGACGGCGGTGCGCACGTCGGGGAACTCCGTGAGGGCCTGCTTCTGCCGCTCGGGGTTCGAGGTGACGACCGTGTCGAGGACGAGGCCCTCGGTCGCGGTGATCAGCGGGGCGTGGAAGACGGAGCCCGCGAGGCCGTAGCCGACCAGGCCCACGCGGAGGGGGGTGTCAGTACCAGGGGCTGTGCCAGTCATGACACCACTTTCGCAACGCTGTTGCCAAAGTGCAAGCGCGGGGGAGAATGAACGGGTGCACAGGACGTATGCGGGACCCGGTGGAGGCCGGCGTGGGGTAGGCGCGACCGCGGCGGGCGGAGCGAACCTGCCGGCGCTGCGCAGCCACAACACGGCGCTCGTGCTGGATCTGCTGCGTACGGCCGGGGAGCCGGGGATCAGCCGCCTGGAGCTGGCGGAGGGTACCGGGCTCACCCCGCAGGCCGTCAGCAAGATCACGGCCCGGCTGCGAGCGGACGCCCTCGTGACGGAGGCGGGCCGTCGCGCCTCCACCGGCGGCAAGCCGCGCACGGTGCTGCGGCTGGTGCCCGGGGCCGGGCAGGCGGTGGGGCTGCATCTGGACCGGGACGAGTTGCGGGCCGTGCTGTGCGATCTCACGGGAGCGGTGGTCGCCGGGCGGCGGGCTCCGCTGGACCTCGGTTCCGGTGCCCAGGCCGTGGTGGAGGGGGCCGCCCGGGAGGTGGAGGCCCTGCTGTCCGAGGGGGCGGCGGAGCGTTCCGGCCCGGTGCCGGACGGGGCGCCCGCAGCCATCGCCGGCGCGGGGCGTTCCGTGCCCGTCCTCGGTGTCGGTGTCGCGCTTCCGGGCCCGCTCGACCATGCGCGCGGTGTGCTGCACCGGGTCACCGGGTTCCCCGAGTGGGACGGGTTCCCGCTGCGGGATGCTCTGGTGCGGCGGCTCGGGATGCCCGTGGTCGTCGACAAGGACACGAACGCCGCCGCGCTCGGGCTGGCCCTGGGCGAGGCGGTCGGGGGTGCGGACACGTCGTTCGCCTATCTGCACCTCGGGACCGGGCTCGGTGCCGGACTGGTTGTCGGCGGGGCCGTGCACCGGGGTGCCCGGACCGGCGCGGGGGAGTTCGGCCACCAGGTGGTCCAGCTCGACGGACCGCCGTGCGAATGCGGCGACCGGGGGTGCATCGAGGCGCTGTGCCTCGCCGCCGTCGCACGCGGCGACATGGCCGAGGCGGCGCGTGTGCTCGGCACGGGCGCGGCGAACCTTGCCGGGCTGCTCGACATCGACCTGGTGCTGCTCGGCGGCCGTACCGTCGCCGCGCACCCCGATGCCTTCGAGCGGGGAGTGGGCGCCGTCCTCGACGCACGCGCCCGGCGCGAGGGGTCGACCGCGGCCGTCCCGGTGCGGATCGCCCCCGGTGGGGCGCGCGGCGTCGCTGAGGGCGCGGCGCAGCTGCTGCTCGCGCC
Source organism: Streptomyces chiangmaiensis (assembly GCF_036281785.1). NCBI lineage: Bacteria > Bacillati > Actinomycetota > Actinomycetes > Kitasatosporales > Streptomycetaceae > Streptomyces > Streptomyces chiangmaiensis. The sequence continues at coordinate 17,153 of NZ_JAYWVC010000083.1, forward strand.
GCTGTTCGGGCGGGCGGAAGCGTGACCCCTGCCTCGCGCCGCCCCGGCCGCGCCGGGCATCGGGCGCGGCGGTACGGCGACTGCGCTGATCGAGGGGACTTGGGCGTTGGACCCTGGCCCGCAGGGCGTGGCGTGCTCCGGAGGCCGCCGTCCATGGCCGGTTCATGGGTGTCATGCGACTGTCTCGACGACCTCGGCTTGCCCCGGCGGTACCGTGCGCCCTCGCCGCCACCGTCCTCCTCCCGCAGGCCTCCGCCACCACCCTGACGGTGGATCGGCAGACCGGCTGCGCCGCCCCCACCGGCACCGCCTTCCCTCTCACCACCCGCATCCACGGCGGCCCCGGCACATACGAGCCCGGTGGCGCCGCTCAGACCTGGTTCATCGACCTGAAGAACACGACCGCGCGCCCCTGCGGCAGCATCCACCCGGTGGTCGTCCTCGTCGATGCCGCACGGGTGCTGACGGTCACCCAGCCCAGGCTGGAGTTCTTCGACGGCGACCGTCCGCAGCCGGTCGCCTTCACACGCACCGACCGGGCGGAACTGGTCGGCGTCTTCGGCGACGGCCTCCCCGGCTTCACGGTCGACCCGGGACGGACGCTCACCGTGAAGGTGCGGCTCGCGCTGACCTCCGACACCCGGCCGAACGACGTGGTGGTCAACGCCGCGATCGTGCAGCGGCACGGGAACGACGGGGACTGGGTCGGAGAGTCGAACGACTACCGGTTCCGGATCGCGGGGGCGGGCAACAGCACCGACGCGCGGACGGAGGCGGAAGAGGGGACGCAGCCTCCCGCCGCGCGGCGGAGCCCGGCCGGGGACACGCTGGCCGATGCCGGGCCCCGGGAGACGCACGCACTGGACGGGATGTCCACGGGGCTGCTGGTCATGGTGGGTGCGGTCCTGGTGGCGGGGCTTCCCGTGCTGCTGTACCGCAGGCGCCGCTGAGCCGGTCCGACGTGACGCCCTCCCGGAGGGGGGATGCCCGTCTGCGACGATCATCCCGTGGACTACCCGAACGACCAGGACCCCGGCGCCCCCATCCGCTCCGGCATCCCCGAGCACGGCCGCATCCCGAAGTACTACGCGGTGAAGGCACGGATCGCTGCGCTCGTCGCGGAGCTGGGCGAGGGCGGACCACTGCCCACCGAGCGCGATCTGGCCGAGCGGTACGACGTGGCGCGTGAGACCGTACGGCAGGCGCTGCGCGATCTGCTCCTCGAAGGGAAGCTGCGGCGGCAGGGGCGGGGGACGGTGGTCGCCGGGCCCAAGCTGGCGCAGCCGCTGTCCCTGGCGAGCTACACCGAGGGCGTCCGCAGACAGGGGCGCACCCCCGGCCGTGGTCTCATCACCCTCGACCGCTTCCCCTGCAACGACATTCTCGCGGCCGAGACCGGCCTCACCCGTGGCGAACCGGTCTGGCACATGGAGCGTGTGCTGCTCGCCGACGACGAGCGTGTCGGGCTGGAGAGCACCTACGTGGCGGTGGCGCGGGTGCCGAGGCTGGACACCGACTTCGACCCCGACTCCTCCTTCTACAGCTACCTCCACGACCAGGGCATCGTCTTCGGCGACGCCGACGAACGCATCGAGACGGTGCTGGCCGCCCCGCGCGAGGCCCTGCTCATCGGGACGCCGCCGGCCCTGCCGATGCTGCTGATCCACCGCGTCTCGCGCGACACGCTGGGGCGGCCGCTGGAGCGGGTCAGGACGCTGTACCGGGGGGACCGGTTCTCCTTCACGGCCCATCTGAGCGGCTGAGAGGCGCACCGGGCGGGTCCTCGGACCCGCTCTTTTTATAACGCAGCGATAACAGGTCTAGCCCAAACTTGAAAGGCGGTTCACCATCTGGATGCCGAACGGATCCTTCCGATTTCCCGAACCCGAGGAGCGTGGCCGTTGTGAGAGTGACAGTCGTCGGAGCCGGTGTGGTGGGTACCCTGCACGCCTGGCAAGCAGTGGAACGCGGCCACGAGGTCGTACAGATCGAGCGGGAGACCGAGGCCCGGGGCGCCTCGCTGCGCAATTTCGGGCAGATCTGGGTGAGCGGCCGCGCGGCCGGTGAAGAGCTGGAAACGGCCCTTCGCGCCCGGGAGCTGTGGGAGGGGCTCGGTGCCAGGGTGCCCGCGCTCGGCTTCCGCCCCAACGGCTCGCTGACGCTCGTGCGCACCGAACTCGAACGCTCCGTCGCCGAGGCCGCACTGTCCCTCCCGGACGCGGCCGCGCGCGGCTACAAGCTGCTCACCCCGGCCGAGGCGCGCGTGCTGAACCCCGCTCTGCGCGGGACGTACGAGGCCGCGCTGTACTGCGAGCGGGACGCGGCCGTCGAGCCGCGCACCGCCCAGCTCGCGCTGCGCGCGGAGCTGCTGCGGCACCCGAACTACACCTTCCTGCCCGGCCGCGAGGTCCGCGAGGTCACCGGCCCCGGCACGGTCCGTGACGACCACGGCGACGTCCACCGCGCGGATGCGCTCGTGCTGTGCACGGGCGCCTGGCTCGGCGGACTGGTGAAGGAGCTGGCACCCGAGCTGCCCGTGCGCCGGGTACGGCTGCAGATGATGCAGACCGACCCGCTCGGCGAACCGCTGCCCACCTCGGTCGCCGACGCCGACAGCTTCCGCTACTACCCCGCCTACGGCGGCGCGGCCCTCGACCGCCTCGAGGCCGGGCAGCCCCAGTCCCCGACCGCGGCCGCCCACCGCATGCAGTTGCTGATGGTGCAGCGCGCGGACGGCGGGCTGACCGTCGGCGACACCCACGAGTACGAGCACCCGTTCGCCTTCGACACGCTCGAGGACCCCTACGAGCACCTGTCCGGGGTCGTCGAGGGCTTCCTCGGCCGGCCGCTGCCGAAGATCCGGCGGCGCTGGGCGGGGGTGTACGCCCAGTGCACCGAGCCCGGCCGGGTCGTGCACCGGCAACAGGTGCGCGAGAGGGTGTGGCTGGTCACCGGGCCCGGCGGGCGCGGCATGACCTGCGCACCCGCGATCGCCGAGACCACCGCGAACGAACTGGGTTGGTGAACCACCACATGACCGACATACGTCTTGTCGCCCTGGACATGGCCGGCACCACCGTCGCCGACGGTGGACTCGTCGAGCGGGCGTTCGCCGCTGCAGCCGCCGAGCTGGGCGTGGAGCCGGGCTCCGCCGACCACGCGGAGCAGCTGGCATACGTCCGGGCCACCATGGGCGAGTCCAAGATCTCCGTCTTCCGGCACCTGTTCGGCGAGGAGAGCCTCGCCCGGCGCGCCAACTCCGCCTTCGAGAAGGCGTACGGCGAACTGGTCGACGGCGGCCACATCCACGAGATCCCCGGGGCCCGCGCCGCCGTCGAGGAACTGGTGGCGGAGGGACGGACCGTCGTGCTCACGACCGGATTCGCCCGCCCCACCCAGGACGCGATCCTCGACGCCCTCGGGTGGCGGGGGCTGGTCCCGCTCACCCTGTGCCCGGCCGACGCCAAAGGCCGCGGCCGGCCGTACCCCGACATGGTCCTGGAGGCCTTCCTGCGCACCGGGGCGGCCGATGACGTGCGGCAGATCGCGGTCGTCGGTGACACCTCGTACGACATGCTCAGCGGTGTCCGGGCCGGGGCGGGCCTGGTGGCCGGAGTGCTCACCGGTGCCCACGACCGCGCGGCGCTGGCGGCCGCCGGGGCCACCCATGTGCTCGCCTCCGTGACCGGCCTCCCCTCCCTTCTGAGGGGAGCCGAGGAGGAATGACCGGCATTCGCTTCGACCGGGTGTCGGTCGCGTACGACGGGACCACCGTCCTCGACGCGCTCGACCTCACCGTCGAACCGGGCGAGGTGATGGCGCTGCTCGGCCCGTCCGGATCCGGGAAGACGACCGCGCTGCGGGCCGTCGCCGGGTTCGTGCGCCCGGCTCCCGGGCGGGTGTTCCTCGGCGGCCGGGACGTCACCGGGCTGCCGCCCCATCGGCGCGGCATCGGGATGGTCGTCCAGCAGTACGCGCTCTTTCCGCACATGCGGGTCGCGGACAACGTGGCGTTCGGCCTCAGGGCGCAGAAGGTGCCCCGGCGGGAGATCCCCGGACGGGTCGCCGAGGCGTTGGAGATGACCGGGATGGGCGAGTTCGGGCGGCGCTATCCGCGCGAGCTGTCCGGCGGGCAGCAGCAGCGGGTCGCCATCGCCCGGGCGCTCGCCGTACGCCCCGGAGTGCTCCTTCTCGACGAGCCGCTGTCCGCTCTCGACGCCCGGCTGCGCTCCGGGATGCTGGCCGAACTCGCACGCCTGCACCGGGAGTTGCCGGACGTGACGATCCTGTACGTCACGCACGACCAGGTCGAGGCGCTGACGCTGGCCGACCGTATCGCGGTGATGGACCGGGCGCGGTTGCAGGACGTCGGGACACCACGCGAGCTGTACCGGGCGCCGCGCACCGAGTTCACGGCGTCCTTCGTGGGCAACGCCAACCTGCTGCCGGTGACCGTGGGGTCGACGGGTGTCGCCTTCGACGGGGTCGAACTGCAGGTGGACACTCAAGGGGCGGCGAAAGGGGCCACGGCGACCCTGTGCGTCAGGCCGCACCTCGTCGGGCTCGGCCCCGGCCCCAACCGGCTGGCCGGAGTCGTCGGCGAGATCCAGTGGCGCGGGGCCACGCACCGTCTGTACGTGGACGTGGGCGGCCACCGGGTCATGGCCGACGTACGCGAGCTGCGGCGCCCGCCGGCGCCCGGCGAGGCGGTGGAGGTGCACTTCGCCCCCGAGGACGCGGTGCTGCTGGCCGCGGGGGTGACCGGTGACTAGGCGCCTTGTGCGGGCGCTGCCTCCCGCGGTCCTGCTCGCCGCCGCGTTCCTCTATCCCCTCGTCCTCGTCGTCCGGCAGTCCTTCCGGCCCGACACCGGCGGCACCTCCCTCGAGCCGTACGCCGACGTGCTCGGTTCGGTCGCCTTCCGCGAGGCCCTGTGGACCACGGTCTGGCTGGCGCTCGCGGCCACCGCCTGCTGTATGGTCCTCGGGTTCTTCCTGGCGCTGATCATCGGCTTCGTACCGTTCCCCGGGGCGAAGGCCGTCGCGCGGTTCGTCGACGTCTTTCTGTCCTTCCCCTCCTTCCTCATCACGCTCGCCCTCCTCTTCCTCTACGGAAGCGTGGGAATGGCCAACGGTCTGTGGACCGAGGTGACGGGCGCGACCTCGGGCCCCTTCCGGTTTCTCACCACTCCCTGGGGTGTCCTCCTCGCGGAGGTCACCTACTTCACGCCCTTCGTGATGCGCCCCCTCCTGGCCGCGTTCTCGCAGCTCGACACCGCGCAGGTGGAGGTCGCCGCATCGCTCGGCGCGCGGCCCGCGCGGATCGTGAGGCGGGTGATCCTGCCGGAGGCACTGCCCGCCCTCGCCGCCGGCGGAGGCCTCGTTCTGGTGCTGTGCCTGAACGAGTTCGGCATCGTGCTGTTCACCGGCGCCAAGGGTGTCACCACCCTGCCGATGCTCGTCTACAGCAAGGCGATCCTGGAGTCCGACTACCCGGGCGCCTGTGTGGTCGCCGTCGTCAACGTCTTCGTCTCCGTGGGCCTGTACGGCCTTTACCGGGTGGTGAGCCGCCGTGCTGGTGCATAGCCGCACCGAGAAGTGGACCCTCTGGGGCCTCTTCCTCCTCCTCTTCCTCCCTCTGTTCGCCCTGCCCCTGCTCGTCATCCTCGCGGCCTCGTTCGCCGGGCACTGGTCGGGCGCGCTCCCCTCCGGTTTCACCGCCGCCCACTACACTGCCGCCACCCGCGGCGAATCGCTCCAGGCGCTGATCACCAGCCTGGTCACCGCGGTGACCGCGAGTCTGCTCGCGCTCGCGGTCGGCACCTGGGGCGCGCTCGGCGCGCACGCCCTGCCCAGGCCGCTGCGCCGGGTGCTGGACGCCCTGTTCGTGCTGCCCGTCGCCGTGCCCTCCGTCGTGGTCGGGCTCGCGGTCCTCGTCGCCTTCTCGCAGCCGCCCGTGCTGCTCAACGGCACCCGGTGGATCGTGATCCTGGCCCACACCGTGCTGGTCACGGCCTTCGCCTACCAGTCCGTCTCCGCGGCCGTCCGCCGGCTCGACCCCGCCTACGAGCAGGCCGCGGCCTCTCTCGGCGCCCGGCCCGCATACGTGCTGTGGCGGGTACGGCTGCCGCTGCTGCTGCCGTCCCTCACGGCCGCCGCGGGCCTCTGCTTCGCCCTGTCCATGGGCGAGCTGAGCGCGACGATGATGCTCTACCCGCCCGACTGGGTCCCGCTGCCGGTCCAGATCTACGCCGCCACCGACCGGGGCTCGCTGTTCACGGGCTCCGCCCTCGCGGTCGGCCTCATGACGGCCACCCTGCTCGTCCTGTTCACCGTGGCCCGTATTCGCACCCGGGCCTCCTACCGCTGACCGACCTGATCACCCGACTCACCCCTTCACGCAAGGAGCTCATCTCGCCATGCTCACGAACTTCGCCAAGCCGATCGCCGCCGTCCTCGGCAGCCTCGTCCTCGCCGGATCCCTCACCGCCTGCGGCGACTCCGCCGCCGCTGGCGACAAGACCGTCACCGTCTACAGCGCGGACGGCCTCAAGGGCGAGAACGGCGACGGCTGGTACGACCGCGTCTTCAAGGACTTCGAGAAGCAGACCGGTATCAAGGTCGAGTACGTCGAGGGCGGCTCGGGCGAGGTGGTCCAGCGCGCCCTGCGCGAGCGGACCAACCCCCAGGCCGACGTGCTCGTCACGCTGCCGCCGTTCATCCAGCAGGCCGGTGGCAAGGGGCTCCTCGCGAAGTACGCGCCCCAGGGTTCCGACCAGGTCTCCGGCGCCGACAAGGCGGAGGACGGCACCTGGACCTCCGTCGTCAACAACTACTTCGGGTTCGTCTACAACAAGCAGGAGCTGAAGCAGGCGCCCACCACGTGGGAGGAACTGCTGGACGGGAAGTACAAGGAGAAGCTCCAGTACTCCACCCCGGGTGTCGCCGGCGACGGAACCGCCGTGCTGGTCAAGGCGATGCACGACTTCGGCGGCAAGCAGGCGGCGCTCGACTACCTGAAGAAGCTCCAGGCCAACAACGTCGGCCCGTCGGCCTCCACGGGCAAGCTCGCGCCCAAGGTCGACAAGGGTGAACTGCTCGTAGCCAACGGCGACGTCCAGATGAACTTCGCCCAGTCCAAGTCCATGCCGAACCTCGGCATCTGGTTCCCGGCCACGCAGGGCGGCAGGGCGACCACCTTCGCCCTGCCGTACGCGGCGGGTCTCCTGAACAAGGCCCCGCACAGCGAGAACGGCAAGAAGCTCCTCGACTACATGTTCGGCCAGACGGCACAGCGCCAGGTCAGCGAGATCGGCGGCGGTTTCAGCGCCCGCACGGACGTCAAGGCCACCGACGCCAACGCCATCGCCCTCACCAAACTGATGGACGGCGTCGAGGTCTTCGAGCCGGACTGGGCCGACATCGACAAGAACCTTCAGTCCTACGTCGACGACTGGAAATCCGCCACGAACAGCTGATCGCTACGCTGGGACTCACGCAGCACCACGTATGGCAGGAGATCGCAGATGGCAGAGCGCAAGCCCATCGAGTCGTGGCTCACCGACATGGACGGTGTGCTCATCCACGAGGGCGTTCCGATCCCCGGGGCGGATGCGTTCCTCAAAAAGCTGCGTGAGTCCGGCAGGCCCTTTCTCGTCCTCACCAACAACTCGATCTACACGGCGCGTGATCTGCATGCCCGGCTGAGCCGCATGGGTCTGGAGGTGCCGGTGGAGAACATCTGGACCTCGGCGCTGGCCACCGCCCAGTTCCTGGACGACCAGCGCCCCGGCGGCTCGGCCTACGTGATCGGGGAGGCAGGGCTGACCACGGCGCTCCACGACATCGGCTACATCCTGACCGACCACGATCCCGACTACGTCGTGCTCGGCGAGACCCGCACCTACTCCTTCGAGGCCATGACCACGGCGGTTCGGCTGATCAGGAACGGCGCGCGGTTCATCGGCACCAACCCCGACGAGACCGGCCCGGCGCCCGCGGGCCCGCTGCCCGCCACCGGCGCGGTCGCCGCGCTGATCACCAAGGCAAGCGGCAAGGAGCCGTACTTCGCGGGCAAGCCGAACCCGCTCATGATGCGGACCGGGCTCAACACGCTCGGGGCGCACTCCGAGACCAGCGCGATGATCGGCGACCGCATGGACACCGACGTACTGGCCGGTATGGAGGCCGGGATGCAGACGTTCCTGGTGCTCACCGGACTGACCACGCGGGAGCACATCGACAAGTACCCCTTCCGCCCCTCCCACGTCGTGGACTCCATCGCGGACCTGGTCGACCTCGTCTGACCGACGCGGTCTCCGACCCCTCCAACGGAGTAGTGCCGGGTCCCGTCCGGATGCGCCCGAGTGCCGGAAGAGAGAGTCTCCTGGTATCGGGAGGTTCACGATGGGTTCACTACGGCTCACTCTCTGTTCGGTGGCCGCCGTCGCAGCCGCCCTTGCGCCCACGGCGTACGCGGCGGACGACCAGGGGGTGTCACTGACTCCTGCGGCCCCTTCGCCCGGCACCGACGTCCGGCTGTCCGTGCGGGGCTGCCCGGGCACGACGGGCACCGCGGTGTCCGACGCCTTCGTCGCGGACGCGCGGCTCGTCCGCGAGGGCGGCACGCTGACCGGTGACACCCGCATCCGCTCCTCGTCGGCCGCGGGCGCCCATGCCGTCACGGTCGACTGCGACGGCCAGGAGGTCAAGGGCGTGGTCACCGTGGCCGGACCGTCGGCGTCCGCGTCGGGGCCGGCCGCTTCGGCTTCCCCGAGCGCGCAGACGTCCCCCACCGCCACGGCCGCGCCGGCCGCCTCCTCCTCACCCACCGCGCCGGTCCAGGCGGGCGGCGGCGGCACCTCGAACGCCTCCCCCTCCGACGCCCGAGTCGCGGCACCCGGCACCTGGCACGCGGTCTTCGGCCTCCTCCTCGCGGGCGTCGCGTTCGCCGCGGTCGTCGCCCGGAGCGTCCGCCGGGGTCGCGACACGGAGTGATGCATGTCCAGACACGAACGATCCTGTGGCACCGGGCGACTGTTGATGGGCCTCGCCTGGGTGGTACTGCTGCTCGGGCTGTGGCAGTGGGGCAGCGACGTCACCGATCTGCGCCAGGGGATCTCCGCGCCGATGACCGGCGACATGGCAGCTGCCGGCCGTCCCCCAGAGCACGAACTGCCGCCTGCCGCCGCGCCGTTGCGGCAAGCAATGCCGCTGCGCGTCGACATCCCCGCCATAGGGGTGCAGGCACCTGTCGTGCCGCGTGGCCTGGACGGGCAGGGAGCGGTGGATCCGCCACCCTACGACCAGCCGGGCGTGGTCGGGTGGTACCGGGCCGGAGTGACACCCGGGGCCGCGGGGACCGCGCTGTTCGTCGGGCATGTGGACACCGAGAGCAAGCCGGCGGTCTTCTATCGGCTCAGCGGTCTGCGGCCGGGCGCGGCGGTACGGGTGGTCCGTGACGACGGCCGGGTCGCGGAGTTCACCGTGGAGGACGTCACGATCCTCGCCCGCGACGGCTTCGACGCCCGGCAGGCGTACGGGCCGCGGGAGCCGGGACGGGCCGAGCTGCGACTGATCACCTGTGGCGGGAGTTACGACCGGGCGAGCCGTACCTACTCGGCGAACGTGGTGGTGTCGGCGTATCTGTCGGGCGCAGGCCGGTGACGGAGACGGTGCCGGCACAGCTCTCCGACAACAGCTGGGCGATCTCGTGGGCGTGGCGCGACGGGTATGTCAGGATTGGGGGGTAAGGCGGTACGCCCAAAGTGGTACACCCAAGGGGGAGTTGGATGTACGGGACGAGGGGTGGGGGGCCGCGGGCCGCGGCGGCGGCGGTGGGGGCCGCCCTGTTGCTGGCCGGGTGTTCCTCCGCCGGGAGCGGGGAGGACCGGGAAGGGCGCTCGGGCGGGACCATCACCCAGCAGCCGAAGGCCTCGGACCCGTTCTGGGTCAACCCGGAAGGGAACGCGGCCCGGCAGGTCGCCGCGTACGAGAGGGCGGGCAGAACGGCCGAGGCGGACCGGATCAGGAGGATCGCCGAGCAGCCGACAGGGGAGTGGATAGGGCCGGAGAACCCGACGGCCGAGGCGCGAGGGTTCACCGACGCCGCGGAGAAGGCGGACCGGACGGCGCTCCTGGTCCTCTACAACATCCCGCACCGTGACTGCGGTCAGTTCTCGCAGGGCGGCGCGGCCGACGGCGACGCGTACCGGGTGTGGATCGACGGCGTGGCCCGGGGGATCGGTGACCGGCGCGTGACGGTGGTCCTGGAGCCGGACGCCGTGCTGCACATGGTGGACGGCTGTACCCCGGTCCAGTTCCACGAGGAGCGGTACGACCTGCTCAAGGGGGCGGTCGCCACGCTCAAGGCGCTGAAGAACGCGAAGGTGTACCTGGACGCGGGCAACGCGGGCTGGCAGCACCCGGACCAGATCTTCCAGCCCCTCCGGCAGGCGGGTGTCGAGCAGGCGGACGGCTTCGCGGTGAACGTCTCCAACTTCTACTCGACACAGGACTCGATCGTGTACGGCAAGCAACTGTCGGCGAAGATCGGCGGCAAGCGGTTCGTGATCGACACCAGCCGCAACGGCAACGGACCCTACACGGGCGGGAATCCTCAGGAGCGCTGGTGCAACCCGCCGGGCCGGGCCCTGGGCGAGGCCCCGACGACCGACACGGCGGACCCGCTGGTGGACGCGTACCTGTGGGTGAAGCGCCCGGGCGAGTCGGACGGCACATGCAAGGGCGGCCCGAAGGCCGGGCAATGGTGGCCGTCCTACGCGCTCGACCTCACCGACGGCGGCGCGTAGCCGCCCCGGCGGGGATCGGGGGCGCCCTCCGCCGGACCAAGGGCGCCCCTGAGCGCGGGACGGCTACGGCACCTTGACCCACTGCGCTGTCGACGGCGTCCCCTGGTCGTCGTCGACGAACAGCATGTACCAGCCCGACTGGACGAGGTTGCGGTTCTTCGGGACGGTCACCGTGATCTTGTTCCCGGACGTCGTGAAGCCCAGCGCGATCGACCGCTGATCCACGTCCGTGACATGTGTGGACGCGCTCGGCCTGATCAGCCGGACCTTCTTGATCGTCGCCGTGTGCTGCGAGGTGAACGTGCCCGACGCCCCGCGCGCGATGGTCTGCGGCCCGCCCGAGAGGGAGGGCCGCGAGTCACGGTACAGATACGGCGGCGTGTAGATCTCGATGCGCTGCTCGAAGACACCGGGTTCGGTGTTGGCCTTGTCGCCGTACAGCGAGTCCGAGCCGAAGAACATCACCCGGCCGTCGGGCAGCAGGATCGAGCCCGAGTGGTAGTTGCGGCCCACCAGGGGATCGGCCACCCGCCGGAACGTGTTCGTGTCCGGGTGGTAGATCCGAGCCTGGAGGATGTTCGACTCGCTGCGGCCCCGGTAGTCCTCCGAGCCGCCCGACACCAGCACGGTGTCGTCGGGCAGGATCGAGGACTGCGGGTAGCGGGTGCCCTTCTCCAGGGTCGGCCCGTCCACGAATCGGGGGTTCGCCGCCTTGAGGTCGATCAGCCGTGTCCTTTCGGTGGACAGCTTGGACTCGCCCACCCCGCCGCCGCCGATGACCATGTATGTCTCGTCCTGGGCCGGCGGCAGCAGCACGGTGCCGGACGTCTCCATCATCCCGGGGTCGCTCAGCCCGGGCAGCTTGGTGAAACCGTTGGTGTCCACGTCCCAGATGCCGGGGTCGCGGCCCACGTCGTCCGGACCGTAGCCCGCGTTGGAACCCGAGTAGAAGAGCTTGCCGTTCTCCATCAGGAAGAGCGCCGGGTACGTCGGGAACTGACGGATCTTCGGGGTGTACGCCCACTTCTCGGTCTTCGGGTCGAAGACCTCGTTCTTGCCCGGGACCAGCTGCCCGATGTCGTCGAGCCCGGAGACGCTGAGGATCCTGCCGTCGCTCAGGGTGGTGAGCGTGGGATACCAGCGAGCCTCTTTCATCGGGTCGACCTTGATGTACTTCTCGGCGACCGGGTCGAATTCATAAGCGTCCCGGATGCCCTGGAAGTCCTTCTTGTCGAGGCCGAGCTTCTGCGTGATGCCGTAGGTGTTGCGCGCGTCGGAGCCGGTCAGGCCCTGGACGCGGTAGTTGTCCTGGGTGCCGGTCTCGTACCGGGCGCCGCGCTTCTGCGCTTCGACGTAGATGCGGCCGAGCCCCGGATCGTTGCGCAGGAACCTGCCGGTCTTCTTGTCGAATACCTTCTTCGCCCGCGGCACGAGGACGGGGTCCTTGGACACGAAGGTCTTGCCGTTCGCCTTGCCGGTGAACCTCGTTCCCGCGGGCAGGGTGATCGGCTTGTCCGGATTCTCGTTGTGAACGATCATCAGTCCGCCGGCCTTGGTGACGTCCCCCTTCAGCTTCTCGTAGCGCTTGGTGCCGCCCGCGATCAGGATCCGGCCGTCCGCCAGCTGGGTGTGGCCCGTGCAGAACAGGTCGTTCGGCGTCGGAACCTTCTTGATCGTGCCCTTGACCGGGTCCCAGATCCGGCTGTCGAACTGCTTCTTGTCGAAGTTGGCCTGGTTGTTGCCCGAGCCCGCGATCAGCAGCACCTTCCCCGTGTGCAGCAGCACCGCGTGGATGGTGTCCTGCCGGTACTCCTGGGGGAACTCGACGATCTGCCAGTACCCGTTCCTGGCTTTGTACTCGGGTTTGTTGATCGTGTAGTCGTGGTACCGCTCCGTCCCGAAGCGGTACAGCCACGGTCCGTTCATTGCGCCCAGTGCGATGACCACCGCCGTGCCGATCGCGAGACGACGTACACGACGGCGGCCGGCCGGGTCATTCATTTCTTGTGTCCCCCAAGAGCGATCTGCATGGTCTGGTCATGACCCGCGTGGCCGCTCCATGAGGGCCGCGGCCCCGGCGCATGGGCCTGGGCGGACTGCCGGGGTGTCACCACGACGTCCTGTGGCTCCTCGGCGGTCGCCCGCTTCCGCCTCTCCCGGCGCAGGGTCCAGCGCCACACGAAGACCGGCGAGGCCGTGATCAGCAGGGCGATCGAGGCCCAGATGAGCATGGCGGGATGGGAGTGGCCGAGGAGGAAGCCCGCCACGATCGAGCCGCCGAAGACCAGAATGAAGAACAGGTGGATCCGGAAGGTCCCGAAGAGCGTGTCGGGACTGGTCGAATCACCCTTGGGGGTCACCACGAACCGGCTCTTGCGGCGCAGTACGGCGTCCAGCAGCGAGCGGGCGTAGACCGGTGCCGACAGCGCCGACATCACCATGCCGGCCACGCCTCCGGAGCCCTCCGGCTCGTGTGGGGAGACGTTGTGCCGGCGGTTCCAGATGTAGAGGCCGATCTGCAGCGCCGACGCGTTGCCGTACAGCATCAGCCACACGGTCGGATCGATGTTCACACCCGAGGCGCCCAGGCCCAGGAACAGCGCACAACTCAACGCCGCCAGGATCCAGTTCAGAGCCGACATCGGATAGAAGACGATCATCATCGTGTAGTTGAAGAGCTTGCCCGGAGGCAGCGAGAAGAAGCCCTTCCAGTACTGCTTGAGTATCGTCTCGTACGTGCCCCGCGACCAGCGCAGCTGCTGGGTGAAGAAGTCGGTCCAGGCGCCGGGGCCCTCGCCCACGGCGAGCACGTCGGGGGTGTAGACCGACCTCCACTTCCTCCCGGTGGCCGGGTTCCTGCGGCGGTGGATCTCGAAGCCGGTCGCCATGTCCTCGGTGATCGAGTCGTACAGGCCGCCGATCTGCTTGAGTGCCGAGATCCGTACGGCGTTGGAGGTGCCGACGAACATCGGGGCGCCGTAGCGGTTGCCGGCCCGCTGGATTAGGGCGTGGAAGAGGAACTGCTGCGACTCGGCTGCCTTGGTGACGAAGGTGTCGTAGTTGCCGTACACCTGGGGGCCGATGACGAAGCCCACGTCCGGGTCGCGGAAGAAGCCCAGCATCCGCTCCAGGTAGTTGGGCAGCGGCACATGGTCGGTGTCGACGGAGGCGAAGAAGTCGTAGTCGTCGCCGTGCGCCTCCAGCCAGGCGTTGTAATTGCCGTGCTTGGTCTTCGCACGGTGGGGACCCTTGGGCTGGTTCCACTTCAGGACGCCCTTGCGGGTGAAGTGGTGCACGCCCAGGCGCTCACAGACCGCCTTCACCTCGGGATCGTCGCCCTCGTCGAGGAGCCAGATGTGCAGAAGCCCCCGGTGGCGCAGCCGGACGGCCGCCTCCAGGGTCTTTGTCACCATCGAGAGAGGTTCCTTGCCGGGGACGTACGTGGTGAGGAAGGCAACTCTCGTGCCGGTCGCGGGCACCACCGGGATCGGGTCGCGGGCGACCAGGGTGGCGTGCGCGTTCGACAGCACGGTCATGCAGCGGAAGAACTCGATCAGACCGATCGAGACGAGCATCACCACGTCGAGGGCGGGCAGGAAGTCGTAGGCTGGGTGCTGGCGTTCGGTCCAGTGCTTGGGCTGGAGCAGCCAGGCCAGCAGGAGCAAGGACAGCAAGGGCGCCGCACTCAGCATCAGGGCGGCGCGGACACGGTGCGGCTCCTGGGAGAGCAGTGAGCGGTAGTGGACCTTGTACGGCTTGGACGGGTCCGGGTGTGTGAGCGGTCCCGCAAGCCGGCTGTAGTGTTCGTAGTCGTATCTGGGCAGTGTCTTCCGGATCCGATGGATGGCGCCGGTGTGGCCCGTCCGATGTGATGGCAGCCTCGACCGGGTCGTTTCTGACGGGTCGAGGTTCTGCCGGGCGCCCGTCGGCGTCGACGTCATGAGTCATCCCCCCGCACGCACGGCTGCGTGTCTGTTTGGTTGTTTCGCCCGTGTCCGGTCCCCCTCGACCACGACGGGCGGATCAGTGACTGGTCCTGCGCCACCGCGTCACCTGCACGCTTGTCGACACGGGAACGTGACCTTCGGCTGCGTGAACGCCCCCTCGGCATCGCTACGGCCGGGGCCGCCTCCCCGAGCGGCACAACCGGCCCTTCCCCCCAACTGCCGTGCACCGGCAGTCCCTTGGAGCCCAGGGTTCTATGGCCTCCGGCATGATCGCAAGAGCGAAACGCGGTGTTTACCGCTCATACCGACTCAATGGGACGCGTGTTGGAATCTTATGGGGCAGTTGAGGTCGCCCGTGTACGGATGTTGAGGAAGTGGTGCCTTATGGCCGCCTCCGCTCGCACGGAATCACCGGACCGTACGGCGTCGACGATCTCCCGGTGCTGCCGGCAGGTGACCTTCGGGTCCCGGAGCACCTCCGCCAGATCCGTGCGGACGCGGTGGAACGCGTCCCAGAACGCCTCCAGCGCTTCGCCCAGCAGTACGTTTTCGAGCCCTCGGTAGAGCGTGGCGTGAAAAGCCCGGTCGGCCTCCGCGAGGCCGGCTCCCCGGGCGGCGGCGAGGCCCTCCACCATGAGGGCGAGTGACCTCGGGCCGACATGAGTTCCGAAGCCGTGCCGGATCTCGACGATGCCCATCGCCTGGAGCGCTTTCAGGGCTTCGCGCACGGAGTTCCGGCCGGCGCCGAGCAGTGTCATCAGCTCGGGCTCGGTCGGCAGCACGGCACCCGAGGGCAGCCGACGCTCGATGCTGAGCTTCTTGATCCGCTCCTGCAGGTCGCGTGCCATGGCCAGAGGGCATCCGGCCAATCGGTGCGGGCCCCGGGTGCGGGCGAACACGAAGAGGCCCCTCGCTCTCGCGAGAGGCCTTCCCGGT